>CAYJIU010000005.1:22972-45145 GCA_964370305.1 uncultured Desulfovibrionaceae bacterium | reverse complement strand
CGCATCACTTTGAAATACGTAAAACCTTGCTTGATTATGATAATGTTATGAGCCAGCAAAGGGAGGTTACCTACTCTTTGCGTAAGGAATTCATCCAAGAAAGTGACCTTGAACCGGTGCTTGAAGAGTTTCGCAATGATATTTTAGATGAAATTTATGATGAAGTTGAAAGTCGCAAAGATAAAGTCATTACCCCTGAAGATAATGAAATTATCCTCAGCCGCTTAAAAGATGTATTTAATATTGAGCGCGCACTGCCTGAAGGTGCCGCTACCCCTACCCGCCTTGAGGCAGAAAAATATATCCAAGATATTTTTGCTGAATTGCAAAATGATGCGCCTGAAATGTATAAAGATGTCATCCGCTACTTTTTGTTAGAAGAGCTAGACCGTTGCTGGAAAGAGCATCTTAGAAATATGGACTCATTGCGTGACGGCATTGGACTTAGGGGTTATGGCCAAAAAGATCCAAAACTTGAATATAAACGTGAAGGTTTTGAATTATTTCAATCTATGCTTATGCGTATCCGTGAAGGTGTGTTTAAGGCTCTTACGCGTATTCGCATCCAGCGTGAAGAACAAACACCTGATGACACATTTAAGCACAAAGAAGAAGCAAGTGTGTCTTACTCCGGCCCAGCAGAAAATGAGCAAGAAAAAAGCTCTCCAGTACGAGCAGAAAAACGAGCCGGGCGCAATGACCCTTGCCCATGCGGCAGTGGGCGAAAATACAAAAAATGCTGCGGGGCGGGGCTCTAAAAATAGCGACTTTGAGGGATGTATGACAAAATATATACTATATCTTATGGGTGCAGCTTTTATATTGTTGCTCCCCACGTTTGCCTTTGCTGATGCTTTAGCTGAGGCCGATGCTGCCCTTGAAAAAGGGGACTTTACAACTGCTTATAAGCTATTGCAACCACTAGCTAAAAATGGCAACCCCGAAGCCATGTACTTTATGGGACGTTTTTATGAAGAAGGCCAAGCGGTGAAAAAAAATACCCGCACCGCCGCCATTTGGTACGAAAAGGCAGCCAAAGCCGGTGATATTAGCGCGCAAAATAGCTTTGGTGGAGCCCTTGCAAGTGGCAGAGGGGTTAAGCGTGATTATAAAGCGGCAGTGGGCTGGTTTAGAAAAGCTGCTCAAGGTGGCCACGCCATTGCACAATATAATTTAGGCTATATGTATGCCCAAGGGCGGGGGGTAAAAAAGAATGAACAAGAGGCCATTTCTTGGTATGAAAAGTCCGCAGAACAAGGCCTTGCTGAAGCCCAGTATTCCCTTGGTTGGATGTATTTAAACGCCAAGGGAACTGAAAAAAGCGACACCCGCGCTGTGTACTGGTTTCAAAAAGCAGCAGATCAAGACCACATCCAAGCATTAAATAATATTGGCTTTATGTATATGGAAGGCCGTGGATATCCTCTCGATTATCAAAAAGCCTTACAGCATTATCAAAAAGCAGCCGATATGGGCTATGCCCCTGCACAATATAATCTGGGATTTGCATACGAAGAAGGCCAAGGCGTTGTAAAAAATTATGAAACCGCCGTTGGCTGGTATCGCAAAGCAGCAGAACAAAATGATGCGGCGGCGCAATTTAGCCTTGGATATATGTATGAACAAGGTACAGGTGTAACCCGTGATATGGTGGAAGCAGAAAAATGGTATAAACTTGCCGCTAAAAATGGGGATAAAAACGCCAAAAAAGTCTTAAGTCAGATGAATAAAAAATAAGATTCCACTATTCCGATTTGGTGGGCTCTGTGCTTTAACGTAGTTTGGCAAGATGGATTGACGTGATTAAGATACTAAAAAATATTTTTTGCTTGACATTTACACAAACAAGCGATTATTTACATACGCGGAGCTGAATACAAAATGTGTTTAGCCATTTCAAAAAATTAGGACAATTATGCAAAAGCAATTCTTTACCACAGCTTCTTTTACCCAAGACGTATATTTTACGTTCTTTTTTGGGTATTTTAGTCATGCCTGTGGTCAAGGATGCAATGCTTAATATTGTATATTAGGATGTTCTTGGGGCCGCAGGCAGTAAAAGCCAGCGGCCCTTTTTTTTATGCTCAAAGGGTCGCAAGCCCCATGGTAGTATGAACCATAAAAACGAAGGAGCTTTATTATGCAACTGGGAAAACAAATTCGTCTTGAGCGCATTATCAACCGCCACAGCAACCGTACCATTGTAGTACCCATGGATCATGGCATGACCCTTGGCCCCATTGATGGCCTTGTGGATATGCGCAATGTGGTCAATGATATGGCCGAGGGAGGAGCTGACGCCGTGCTTATGCACAAGGGGCTTATCCGTTGTTCACACCGTAAAAGTGGTAAGGATGTTGGGCTAATAGTGCATCTTTCTGCATCTACCGTACATGGCCCACATGGAAATAGCAAAGCCCTTGTGGCCTCAGTGGAAGAAGCCCTTTGCCATGGTGCCGATTGTGTTTCGGTGCATCTAAATCTTGGTGACCCAGATGAGCATGATATGCTTGCCGATGTGGGAAGAATTGCCGGAGATTGTGACCGCTGGGGCATGCCACTACTGGCTATGGTCTATGCACGTGGCCCGCAAGTGCCCAATGGTTATGCCCCCGACGTAGTAGCCCATTGCGCCAGAGTTGGGGTTGAGCTTGGGGCAGATATTGTGAAGGTTGTGTACTCAGGTTCTGTGGAAAGTTTTGCAGATGTGGTGGCTGGATGCTGTGTACCTGTAGTTATTGCCGGTGGTGATAAAATGGATTCCACACGCGATATTTTACAAATGGCTTATGATTCTGTTTTGGCCGGTGGTGCTGGCCTTTCTATTGGGCGTAATGTATTTCAACATCCGCGACGGGTGCAGCTTGTACAAGCTTTGCGCGCTATAGTACACAATGATGCAGACGTTGATACCGCCATGACCATTGTGGGAGGAGACGAATAATGCCTAGTATTTGGTATAAAAGTGTACCTTTTTCCAAGGAAGATGTGACCCTTGCCTTGGAGTCTGGCGTTGATGGTTTAATCGTGCCTAAGGCACAAGTTGATGGGGTAAAAAAGCTTGCCCGATGCGAAGTTGTGGCAGAAGAAAACATGCCTTCAGTGCCCATCAATAATAAGCAAGATGAAGAACGTTTTGTGGCCCGCCTAAAAAAAGGTGAACATATAGTGCTTGCAGCTGGTTTTGAAATAATTCCGGTAGAAAATGTACTGGCTCAATGCGAAAATGTGCTGGCTGAAGTATCAAGCCTTGAAGAAGCTCGCGTAGCTTGCGGTATTTTAGAGCGAGGCGTGCAAGGTATAGTTGTACTACCAGCTGCCGTAGCACAGTTAAAAATAATCATTGAAGGTGTTAAAACCACGCAAGGATTAGTAAAACTTGAAGAAGCCACCATAACCAATGTGCAATCAGTGGGCCTTGGACACAGGGTTTGCGTGGATACGCTTTCAATTTTGCAAAAAGGTCAGGGTATGCTGGTGGGTAATTCCAGCGCGTTTACTTTTCTTGTGCATGCCGAAACTGAGGATAATGAATTTGTAGCCGCAAGACCATTTAGGATAAACGCCGGTGCTGTGCACGCTTATGCTCAGCTACCTATGGACAAAACAAATTATCTTGGTGAATTACGAGCAGGTGATGAAGTGCTTATCGTACAGGCCGATGGTACCAGTAAGCTAGCCTCAGTGGGGCGGGTTAAGATTGAAGTTAGGCCCATGCTCCTAATTGAGGCAAAAACAGCCGCACAAAGCGGAGCTATTTTCCTTCAAAATGCCGAAACCATACGCCTAACCAAAATTGACGGCACACCCATTAGCGTGGTGGATTTGAAAAAGGGTGATAAAATCCTTTGCCATTTGGATGTTGCTGGCCGCCATTTTGGTATGCGCGTAGATGAACAAATTGCTGAAATATAGATAGGTTATAATTGTGAATAAACATAATGAACGCTTAAAAGATATCCGCAAGGAAATTGATAATGTAGATAAAGAGCTTTTGCATGTTTTAAATAAACGTGCGGCTTTGAGCATTGAAGTTGGGCATATTAAAGCTGAGGATTTTAGCACAATTTTTAAGCCAGATCGTGAACGTGAAGTGCTTGAAGCCTTAGAAAAAAACAATACTGGCCCCTTGCCCAATACTCATTTGCGGGCCATATGGCGAGAGATATTTTCCTCCTCACGCGCTTTGCAAAGGCCTCAAAAAGTGGCTTACTTGGGGCCAGAAGGAACATTTTCATACTTTGCGGCCATGGAGTATTTGGGCAAGAGTGTGGACTTCCAACCTTGTACCACTTTTCATGATATTTTTTATGCTGTGCATGGTGGCGAATGTGAACTTGGTGTCGTGCCTTTAGAAAACTCTCTACAAGGCACAGTCGGGCAATGTTTTGATTTATTTTATAATTTTGAAGTATCTATCCAAGCAGAGCTTTTTTTACATATAAGTCATGCCTTACTCGGTAAGGCCCAATCGCTAGCTTGCATCAAGCGTATTTATTCGCATTCACAACCCTTGGCACAATGCGATGTGTGGCTGCGTACCCACGTACCCTCAGCTGAGCTTATACCGGTTGAATCTACATCGGCCGCCGCCCGCCATGCCGCAGAGGATGAGCAAAGTGCAGCCATTGGCAATGTGGCCCTTGCAGATATGTTTGGGGTAAATATATTGGCCCGCTCCATTGAAAATAGCACCGATAACTGGACACGTTTTGTTATTATATCCAAATCTGATTTGGAAAAAATACATACTACCCTACCGGAGCATAATTCCGTTGCAAACACCGGACATAGAAAAACATCCATGATTTTTACCCTGATTGATAAACCCGGTAGTCTGTCTTCCATATTGGGTGCTCTGGCTGAAAGCAATATCAATATGCGTAAGCTTGAGTCACGCCCTTTGCGTCTTTCTAGCGGTGAATGTTGGCGTTATGTATTTTTTGCCGACGTGGAGGCAGACCTTGAACAAAAACAACATGCATCTCTTGTTCAAAAAATGCGTGAGCTATGCAATTCATTCCGCATACTTGGTGTATATCACACTGTACCACCATTTAGTCATATGCTAGCCAGTAATAATAGTGAAAATCATAGTGGTGAAATGTGCTAAGTATTAATATTCCTGCTTCAAAGTCCATGTCGCATCGCTTGCTTATGGCGGCGGCCTTGGCCCATGGTGAATCCATAATTCATAATGTTCTTTTGAGTAAGGATATTGAATGTACCATGCAAGTGCTTACGGCTGTGGGGGCAAATTTTCAACATGAGGGCAATAGCATTCACGTGCGCGGCACATCAAAACCCACATCTTTAGGCGCAAAGCCCACTTCTTGCTACATGCATGAATCAGGCACATCTTGTCGCTTGCTCATGGCTATTTTAAGTGCTGGAGAAGGTAAATTCTATATACATGGGGCCAAACGCATGCATGAGCGTCCCATGGGCGCGCTCGTAAAGGCATTAACTAGCTTAGGCGTGCAAATTAATTATGAAAATAAAGAAAACTTTTTACCGCTGACCATAAACACCACGGGTTTTATGAGGGACTGTGTGGATATCAACATTGATGAGTCCAGCCAATACCTTTCTGGCTTACTCCTAGCTGCGCCTTGTGCGCAGCAAGCTTTGAGTATTTATGTCCAAGGCAAAAGCGTTGTTTCGTGGCCCTATGTTCTCTTGACATTAAAAGCCATGGAAGACTTCGGAATAAAAGTACAATTGCAAGAAAAAATCAAGGATTTATGGCAAAATATTACATGGCGTAACGCGCATAATATTGTGGCTGGTCAAACTCGACTCTTAGTGCCAAAAGCAAGCTATATTAGCGGTGAATATACCGTTGAAGGAGATTGGTCTGCGGCATCATACTTTCTAGCTGCCGGAGTTGTGGGCAAAAAATCATTGCGTATTCAAGGCTTAAACAAAAACTCATTACAGGGTGATAAGGCCATGTTGGATATTTTATCCGCCATGCAAGGTGATTATGCATGGGACGGATCAGACATTATAGTAAGACCAAGTAATTTAAAAGGAATTAATGTTGATATGGGACATTGCCCTGACCTTGTGCCCACGGTGGCGACGCTGGCGGCCTTTGCCAGTGGAATCACAACCATTAATAATGTACGACACTTGCGCATTAAAGAATCTGATCGCCTAGCTGCACCGGCAGCAGAGCTTAGCAAGGTGGGAGTGAAGGTGGAAATACTTGATGATGGACTGCGTGTGCATGGTATTGGTAAGGCACCCACCCTTACAAAAGGGACTGTTTTTTCAACGCATAATGATCATCGCATAGCCATGAGTTGTGCCTTGCTTGGGCTTGCGGGGCAAGAGTTAATCACAGTGGATGAGCCCACTGTTGTGCAAAAATCTTTCCCCAATTTTTGGGAGCTATGGGGGAAGTATGTTCAATCTTGAAGGTAAAAACATTACAATTATTGGTAATAATGGGCGCATGGGTGCGTTTTTCACACGTAAATTACAAAAACTCAAACTTAACTTATCTGGTCTTGATGTGCCCCTAGAGCAGGAAGCTTTGGTACATATCTTGGACAAAGCTGATCTAGCCTTATTATGTGTACCAGCGGCAGCATTGGATGAAGTGCTTGCAAAAATATGTCCGCATCTTCCAAAATCATGTATTTTGGCGGATATTACCTCAGTCAAAGTACAAGCCATCGAGCATATGCAAAGGCATTGGCAAGGGCCCATTGTGGGTACACATCCACTTTTTGGGGCCAAGCCCCCCAAGGGCAGCGATTTAGGCGTTGCCATCGTGCCCACCGATAGTACCCAAGAACAACATTTAAATTTTGTGGAAAATATCTTTATTGCTCTTGGTTGTCATACCTTTAGGTGCACGGCGCACAAGCATGATAAAGCTATGGCTGCCATCCAAAATTTAAATTTTATTACCTCATTGGCGTATTTTGCAGCATTGGCCGGTGATGAGGATTTATTGCCCTTTATAACTCCATCCTTTAGGCGCAGGCAAGACGCAGCTCAAAAAATGCTCACCGAAGATGCAGAAATGTTTGGCGGTTTATTTGAGGCTAACCCATATAGTCAAGAATATATGCGTAAATATCAGGATTTTTTATCCACAATGGCCAAGGGTAATATAAATATGCTTAGCCAACGTGCAGCGTGGTGGTGGGAGTAATTGTAGTTTTTTTAATATCGCCATTTCCCGTCATAAGCAATAATTTCCGTAAGGTTACGACTACGAGTGCGGATGCAATCTGCACTTAATGCAGCTTGCTTTGAACTTGCGCGGCAGTGGTAGTGGTGTTCTTGATATTTAATAAGCCCCACATAATGCCCATTTATATCAGCAGGATGCAACTCTGTGCGCAAGCTTTGGGTATCAATCTCCACATAATGAGCAACAAAGTTAGCACCTTCTTTTTGTACCAATTTTTTTGCCTTTTGGGGTATGACATTTTGAGCAGCAACACTTACAAGCTTTTGGCCTAAGCTTTGTAGCTTTGCTCTAATGGCAGGCTCAGACTCTCTAGCTTGAGCTTGGCAAACACAAAGGCAAGATATAATCATGCAAAGCATTAGTTTTAACGCATGGGTTTTCATGTTTTTCTCGAACAAATCAGGCCCCTGCGCACGAGTACTCAGAGGCCTGATTTTTTTGTTTATAAACCATTATTCAAAAATAAATTCCACACGCCTATTTAAGTAGCGTCCGTCTTCGGTTTTATTGTTATATTTTGTTGATTCACCATGCCCTTCGGCGCGCATGCGCGTTGGAGGTATGCCTTGTTTTGAAAGATAATCTTGCACTGAGTTTGCGCGGCGTTTTGAAAGCTCCATATTGTAAGAATCGGTACCAATAGAATCTGTCCAGCCATTAATTACAATGTTTTTATTAGGATGCATTTTAATAATACCGGCCGCAGCACTAAGAATGTTTTGAGCGTTGGCATCAAGAGCGTGAGAGTCAAAGGCAAAGTTAACACCGCGTAAAACGATAACTTCTTCAGTCTGATCGCACCAAATATCAATAACAAATTGCTCAAGGGCTGCATCATCACTGGCAAGTTTCACCCCATCTGCCACGATGGTATTGGGATTTAGGGTGGCAATTTGAGCAATGGTATCCTTGCCTTCTCTAGTATCGGCTAAGGATATAATATGTACAACAAGATCACGCTGATGCGTATAAATATCTTTAACAACATCCACAAGGTTAAGCCCTCGATTATTTGCGCCATCAGTGGCAATAACAAGTGCTGCATTGCGATGCATGCTTGAAATCCATGGCTCATAACCCTTAAGGCCGGTACCCATGGGAGTCATGCGCCCATAAATGGGGAGGTCATCATGAAGCATGGCTATACTTGAATTCATATTGCTGCGATCCCAAAGCCCTTGGTTGAGTAGGCTTGTAGCCGGAGCAAGCGTATGCATCCCGCCGTAGTAGTCAAGAGCTGGAATAATGGAATTGATGCGCGCAAGCACCACTTTGGATATATGTATTTTTGATAATTTCAAGGTTTGGTCTTGCATCATCATGGAGCCTGAATAGTCCACAACAAAGTCAAAGCTATTGATTTTTTTACCACACATTTGACCACTGGCCATGGCTGGCGCGAAAAAACTTACAATTAATAATGTGGTCATGGTAATTACACGAAAAAATTTCATAAAACCTCCTAAAATACTTTTTATATATTTTTATTAGTATAAAACAAATTATAGATTGATTATTGGTACATAGCATAGCCTCAAACCCTTGGCAAGACGGTTTTAATGTAATGGTTCTGGTGTATTTCTTACTCCATGTAATTTTTTATACATAAACAAGTGCGCGATTTAGATTTTATTATCAAGCTAGAGTTGACGTTTTTTGTTAAAAATATAATACTTAAATCATGTATAGTTTGCCATTTTATAAAATTAACCCCAGCGGTAATATGACTCTACTTTTTGAAGGGCTAGACTACACCAAGGCGGAGCAATGCCTTTTTGCAACCCAAGGTTTAATTAATCTTGGGGGTGAACAAGCTGGATTTATAGATATTGCAAAAGGTATTTTGCATATGGCCGGAGGAGAATTTTGCATAAATGCCACTCGTTCCTTGGGTTTATTAATGGCACGCGCCGCAGGGTGGCACAGCCCGCACCTAGATTTTGAATGTATGATTAAAGTGTCTGGTTTTAATGAACCTTTGTTTTTACAGGCGCGTCTAATTGACGGCAATACCCACATATATAATATTGCCCTCACCGTCCCCTTAGACTCAAAACCAGCAATGCGCAAGCTTGATAAAGGCATATATATTGTATCTTTACCGGGCATAAGCCACGTACTTATCCATGAGCTGCATCATCCTTTTTCTGCCTCAACTTGGGATAAAGACTCTGCTCATATTCGTAAAAAGTATGACCTTGAGCAAGAAAATGCTGTGGGTTGTATCTGGTGGCATGAAGCCCAAAAGCAGGAACACGAGTGCCAAGATATGCCCTACCCGCTGCATATGCATCCCATAGTCTGGGTTAAGGAACCTCGGGCTTTGCACTATGAAAATTCTTGTGGTTCCGGAACTTTAGTTTTAGGGCTTTGGCATTATGCGCGCAATGCTCATAAAACGTTTATTATGCATCAACCTGGTGGACATTTGACGCTTGACCTACAAGAAGATATACAAGGATTAAAAGGTATTATTGGTGGGCCAGTCCATATAGTAGCCGAAGGCACAGCTTATTTGTCGTAAAATAAAAAAATTATTATAACTATTTAGCATAAAAATATATAATGCGCTGTAATTACAAAAACTAATGTATGAAAATCAGTGCAGAACAGTTAATAGATCGACACTGAAAAGCATGATAACTATTTGAAACAAAATATTTTTATGGCGGTATTTGGAGGCAACGTGCCTTTCTGAAAAGCGCATGGAAATGCGTTTTTCAGCATCGACTAACTAGACAGTTGGAGCTTGTATGTGGTGGTCAAAATTTTACTTTGATAAGCATGATTATGAGTTGCTAAATCTCGTAAATGCTATTGTGGCAAGGCATGATACTGCGGAGTCCGGTCAATTTATTTTTGATGCTAACTTGCATCCGCACGGTATAAAAAGTCATGCTCTTTCTCGTGAAATGCGTGTGGCCCACGCTGTAGCACGACTCATAGACAGCCTTGAAGTGGGCGATAGCACCAATCGCTTAGATGCTTTACGCTCCTTATATGACGAGGTACTAAACAGTGCCAGAACAAGCTTTAGGCGCAATACCGCTCGAGTACTTATTGAAATCATGAAGGATTTGTTGCGTTCACATGGTGATATGCAACGTCAAATATATCTGGCAAGTGATTTTCGCCGTGCTGCGCGCGGCAATCCGCGCGTTGTAAGAGAGCTACTTGCCCGTTATGGCCTTGTGGAAATGCCAGAGGATTGGAGCCAGCTTTCTTTTGACCATCACGTCCATGATGCCAATACAAAAGGCCGTAAAAATCCAACTCATTTAGTCATGGATGCATGGCTTAAGGGTATCCGTTATTTAACCATTATTTACTATAATTATATTGATGAAGCTGCCGCCCGTGAAGTATTATCCGCAGCCTCCATTGTGGGTGTTCATGTGCGCATTGGCTTTGAATTTATGGTGCCCTTTAGGGGTAGATATATACAATTTATCTGGAGCCCACGTATCGCAGATAATATCGAGGATTTTTTAAGCTTTTTGGCTGAACCCCCCATGCAACACTTGATGACCTTTGGGCGCGAAGCCTCAAGATGGCGGCAAAAATATGCCTTTGAAGTGCTTGATAAGTGGAACGAACAATATTTACCGGAAGTAGCCAATTTACTTGATATTGAGGCAGGCCAAGCGGGCCATATTTCACACAATATGTTTAAGCAATTTGTGGGTAGCGGGCATGCTTCTGTAGCCTTGCTGGCTGAGTGTATTTTTAATCAATTATCACCACTAATTAAACAAAAACAAACCGAACTTGAACCCTTGCTTAAAAGTAATGATGAAGAAATACGTGAAAGTAACAAAAGTAAGTACGAAGCCTTACAATCTTTTTCTAGCGCAACAATATATAATAATTACATTATACACGATAAAAACTCAGACATTATTTCTTCACGTGTACCAGGCAAGGGGTTTAAAGTGCCAGAGCTCATGCGACAAAGCCCCGTGAACTTGCTTGATTGGCTAACCAGCATTTATTCGGACTGCATGTTAACCTTAAATATAGCAACCCTTGATTGTGAAGATGTACTTGAGCTTCTCTGGCGTTGTCAGGGTATGATTACCCACCTTGAACTATTTAATTTACGCGAGTGGTATGAGGGTAAAATCAGTCAAGTTGATGAAATAGTTGAATTACAGCGAGCTATTAATGAAGCTACTATTCCACGCCTAAAACATATTGTGCTTGCAAAATTAAAAAAACGCGAACAAGAAGGCCCCTTTGAACACGAATCAGATTCAGACCATAAAGAGCGTTGCGCCATCTTGCGTGATATTTTAGGTAATATACAAATATTCAAGAATTTTTATTCCTTAAAACAATTGCGTACCCGCATGGGCACCGATGCCACAGGACGCCCCGGTAGTGATATTGGTATGGGCATGGTTTTTGCGGAAACTCTACCCAAGCGTGCCCAAAAAATTCTGGAAGATTGCGGGGCCAATGCTGCCGTACCTTTTCATATAACCATACAATATACTACCCGATTTACTCCTAGCGATGTTGTACAGCAAAAAAGCGTGCTTACACGTATCATCCGAGCCATCCCAGGTATGCAAGACCATGGATATATTAAGGAACAAGAATGGCACACACGCTCATCATCAGTATATCATGTGGATAAAGGCAATATGTTTCTTTTGGGTGGTGTAAAGCGCAGAGAGCTCATACAAAATTATGTAAGTAAAAGAAAGCAAGACCGTCCAGAAGGGCGATATTTAAACTCTAGGCTTGCCAATATATTAAAGGTATTACTTGGCTTTATTCCGGCATGTATTGCTTTTCAATACACACAGACTTGGTGGTTTTTGGCTTGGTTTGGCCCCATAATTTGGTTTGGCATCACCGGCGTGCGTAATATTATACAGGCCGTTGTGGCAGGTAGGGGTTTATATCGATCCACTTTATTACGCTGGAATGACCATGTGAGTTGGTCGCGCCTTTGCGATTCTTTAATGTACACAGGCTTTTCTGTGCCATTGCTAGAATATGGCGTGCGTATATTATTGCTTCAAGATGGCCTTGGCTATACTGTGGCAAATCAAACTGTCCTTGTTTACTCCATTATGGCCTTGGTCAATGGTTTTTATATTTCATGGCACAATTTGCTACGCGGTTTACCTAAGGAAGCTATTATTGGCAATCTTTTCCGTAGTGCTTTGGCCATTCCCGTATCCATTTTATTTAATGGAGTTGCTTATGAAGTGATTTATTTAGCTGATTTAGGTAACCCCAATGAAATGCTACAAATGGGCACTGCCATTATTTCTAAGCTGGCCTCAGATACGGTGGCAGCCCTTATTGAAGGCTATGCCGACCATAAAAATAATGTTCGTATGCGCCGCTGGGATTATAAAACAAAATTCCAGCAAATGTTTAATTGTTATGTGCAGGTGGAGTTACTTTTTCCTGAGGAAGACGTCATTGCTAAGTTGGTTAAGCCTAAAAAATTCTTGGAGCAACTAGGTGATGAGCATGTGGCATTAAAAAAAGCTATCATCGTTAATTCACTAGATTTTATGTATTTTTGGATGTATCGCCCTCGCTCACAAGAGGTATGCAAAAAAGCCATAGCAAACATGAGTAAGGAAGAGCGACTCATTTTTGGATATTTCCAGCTGGTGCTAATGCAAGAGCAAGAAGTTAGCCGCTTATTTGTAGATGGTATGCTAGGACGCCACTTTGGCAAAC
Source organism: uncultured Desulfovibrionaceae bacterium (assembly GCA_964370305.1). GTDB lineage: Bacteria > Desulfobacterota > Desulfovibrionia > Desulfovibrionales > Desulfovibrionaceae > CAYJAD01. The sequence continues at coordinate 32,229 of CAYJIU010000005.1, read as the reverse complement.
CACTGGCTTTTTATCTTGCAGAACATCGCGCATACCTTAAAGATATTTTACCCTTATGCGCACTGGAACATGGCTACCATGACGAAAAAGCTGCGTGAAGGCTTTAGCACAGGCTCAGCCGCAACGGCGGCGGCCATGGCGGCTTTGCATATGTTGCTTTCTGCTGGTGAGCAATTAAAGCAAGCCCATATACCAGTGCCCCCTATAGATGACCTCCCCATAGAGCCAGCATTATATATTCCCATACATAATGTGGAGTCACTTGATAATAGCGCAGCCCTAGGCATAGTACAAAAAGATGGCGGAGATGACCCCGATGTAACTAATAAAGCCTTTATTCATGCTGTGGTAAAGCTTAATAATACTGGGGTAATAACATTAGACGGGGGGCAAGGGGTGGGCCGCTTCACCTTGCCCGGTTTGCCCTTGCCTGTGGGTGAGGCTGCCATAAACCCCGCACCGCGCAAGCAAATACAAGCTGGGCTTAAAATGGTAGCTAAGAAATTTGCTTATAACGGCGGTATTGAAGTCTGTATCAGTGTGCCGCGTGGTGCAGAAATTGCCAAGCATACTTTTAATCCGCGTCTTGGGATTGTGGGTGGCATATCCATTTTAGGCACACAAGGGACGGTGAAACCATTTAGCCATGATGCTTGGAAATCAACCATAGCCCAAGGTTTGCAGGTGGCCGCATCCACTGGCTGCACACGTGTTTGCCTTTCTACTGGACGGCGTTCAGAGCGTTTGTTACTTATGAAATATCCTACACTGCCAGCCCACGCGGCTGTGCAAGTGGCAGATTTTGCACAATTTTCTTTGCAAGAGTCCGCAAAGCATGATTTTGAGTACGTGGAATGGGGTTGTTTTTTTGGCAAATTGGTTAAATTAGCTCAAGGCCATGCTTACACCCATGCCCATCATGCCGACCTTGATTTTGAACTCTTGGCTCAATGGTGCCGCACATGTGGGCTTGAAAATGCCAGCGACATCAGAAAATGTGTCACCGCAAATCATGCTTTGGAGATAATTTTGTCTGATATTAAGCACTTTAGCATCTTGGAATACATTACAAGACGTGCCGCCAAGATTGCAGCTACTTTTGCCGGACGCCCCATCCATGTGCACTTATTTCACTTTGATGGAAGGACATTAATAAGCATATGAAAAAATATCCCATAACAATACTTTCCATTTACGGGCAAATATTTTCAAAAAAAGAACAAGCTCTTATTGAAAAAGCCCAATGTATTTTTGGGGGTAAGGCTTTACTTGAGCAACTGTTTAGCCATGAAAAATTCACGCAAGATAAACAAAAAGCTCTACATCCCATCACGAGCCCATTAGAGCAAATATTTATATTAATTGAAAATTATCGTCAAAGCGGCAAGCGTGTTTTAGTGCTAGCCGATGGCGATGCCCTGTATTTTGGCATGGGGGCAAGCCTTGCACGGCGTTTCGGTGCCAAAGCCCTACGCATACATGCTGGTATTAGCATTGTGCAACGTCTTTGCGCGATACTAGGGCTTGCGTGGGATGCAATACGTCATGTGTCATTACATGGAAGAAACACACCAAAACACTGGCAAGACTTAAGCGTGGCCGTTTTTTCTGGTAAACCCGTATGTGTACTCACCGATGAACATGCAAATCCTGCGCGTATAGCTAGCTTTCTACTGGCCCGCGGCGCCCGAAATTTTAAGATGCATATGGGGATAAATTTAGGCTTGGAAGGGGAAAAAATCTTTAGCCTTTCCTTAGCTCAGGCCGCTAAGGCCGAGTACGCCGTACAAGGGGGGTATTGCACAATATTGCTTATACCTACAAAGCCTTTTATACAGCCAACCTTAGGAATTGAACCAACCACCATCATGCGCGAAAAAAATTTAATGACCAAAAGCACCGTGCGCGCTACGGCTTTAAGCCTGCTACAAATTAAGCCTTGGCATACCTTATGGGATATTGGTTCAGGCTCAGGGGCCGTGGCCCTTGAAATGTGTGCCCTTGCTTATGAAGGGCATGTTATCGCTGTGGAAAAAAATGCGGCCCGCATTAAGCATATGGAAAAAAATCGCCAGCGCATGAACTCTATAATTATGGATATTTATCATGGCGATGCCCCGCAATGCCTAGTAAATTTGCCAAAGCCTCAGGGTGTGTTTGTGGGGGGTGGGTTAAGCTCTGCCCATGCTGAAGATTTATTAAGCTTTATTTATGAGGTTTTACCCTCTGGCGGGCGAGTGGTCATAAGCTGTGTTTTGCTTGGTACCTTAAATATGGTGGAGAGTTTTTTTAAGCAAAGGGCTATCCCTGTGCAAATCATACAATTAAATGTCAGTCATGGCAGTGAGTTGGGGCAAGATACACGCTTAGTTCCAGAAAATCCAATTTTCTTGGTCTGCGCAGTAAAATAGTCGACGCTGAAAAACAGACAAAACTATTAAAATAGCAATATTTTTTCATTAAAGTGTCCCAATAAAATTGCCAGAAAAAATGGTGCGTAGCATACTTTTTGGGCGATTTTATGACACAAAAAAATGGTTTTTCAAGCGGCGACTAACGAAATTTTTCTATAAGAAAAATTTCGCGTGCCGTAAAATAAGCCAGAATTAACTTCTGGCGACCCCAAAGGGGTATTTGGAGGCAACGTGCCTTTCTGAAAAACGCATGGAAATGCGTTTTTCAAGCATCGACTAAAATAGACGCGCACCAGCTACGGCAGTAGAACCTTAACAGCATATTGGAGACTATCTTAACTTGTACTAGATTATGCAGGCGTCAAACGTACCATGTTCAAAATATAATCTTCTATCATCGCGGTACATTCTTCCTCAGAAAATTTATCTGTTTGAATGATAATATCTGGATTTTGGGGGATTTCATACTTTGCAGAAATACCAGTATAATTTTTGATTTTACCCTGTCTTGCTAATTTATAATAACCCTTTACATCTCTGCGTTCACATTCATCAAGTGAACACGAAACATATACTTCATGAAAAAAATCCTTAATAATATCACGGGCTATTTGCCTTTGCTTTTGCAACGGTGATATAAAAGCACACAAACAAATATTACCTTGTAGGGCGAAAATACGGCTAAGCTCTGCAATACGGCGTATATTCTCATTTCTAGCCTCATCGCTAAAGGATAAATCAGAGCATAGACCAGTGCGAATAACATCACCATCAAGCACTATAATTTGTTTGCCTTGAGCAAAGAACGTCCTTTCAACATGGTGAGCTAGCGTTGACTTGCCAGAGCCAGAAAGACCGGAAAACCAAAAAACAGCACCGCGATGCTGATTTTGCTTTATGCGCATATCGTAGGTGACATAGCTTCTTGGAGTGGTGAGATACTTTTTTTCTTGCATATTTAATGTATTTTGTTGTTATAATAATATATTAGCTATTCTACTAATGTCATCTTGCTCCATACCGGGCCAAAGGGGCAAGGTTAATATTTCATCAAACGCACGCTCCGCCACTGGGCAAAGGCCCTTCTGATATCCTAATTTTTGATAATAAGGATGTAAATACACAGGCATATAATGCACATTTACACCTATATTATGAGCCCGTAATTCTAAGAATTTTTCATCTCTATCCTGCACGCGCACCACATAAAGATGGTAAGCGTGAAGAACATCATTGTTTTTTACTAAAGGGCGAATATTACTATTGGTAAATTCCTTGCCGTATTCTTGAGCTAAAGTATTTCTTTTGTCAATCCAGAAAGAGAGCTTATTTAGTTGGCTTGAGCCAAGGGCGCACTGAAAATCCGTTATACGATAATTAAATCCAAGCTCATGCATTTCATAATACCAACCGCCCATTTTCTCACGTTCAGTAGCGGTAGTGGTGATACCATGCCCGCGAAAATGACGCATTTTTTCAGCATATTTAGCATTATTAGTCACAGCCATGCCGCCTTCGCCAGTGGTAATGTGCTTTACAGGATGAAAGCTAAAGGCTGTAATATCGGCTAAGGAACCAATTTTGCGGCCTTTATATTCTGCGCCCATGGCGTGGCAGGAATCTGCAATGAGGGCTATATTATGCTTCTGGGCAATGGTGCGCAGTGCATCCCAATCACAAGGTTGGCCTGCATAATCAACACCGATGATGGCCTTGGTACGCGGGGTAATGGCGGCTTCAACGGCTTGTGGATTAATCAACAATGTGTCCGCGTCAACATCAGCAAAAACAGGGGTTCCACCACAATAAAGCACGGCGTTAGACGTTGCCACAAAGGTTATGGGCGCAACAATGACTTCATCACCATGGCTAATTCCTACGGCATGCATGGCAGCATGCAGGGCCGCAGTGCCACTACTAACGGCGACAGCATATTTTACGCTGGCAAAGGCGCAAACATCGGCTTCAAATTGTGCCACACAAGGGCCTGTGGTTAAGTAGTCAGAGCGCAAGACATTTATGACATTTAGGATGTCATCTGCATCAATGCTTTGCCGACCATAGGGTATGAATTTTTCAGCCATTATTTAATATCGCAACCTTGTCGCAATGCGAATTGCTTCGGTTTATAATCGCGCAAGGTTATTTCTATACATTTTTTACCAAAGACGCTTGCACTAGTAATAAGTGGAGTTTTATGTACAAACACATGTTTTTATAGTTTTAAAAATTCTCCTATTATTACCTACTATATTTATTATTAGCTTTGCTTAAGCAATGTCATGATATATCTATCTCTATCACCCTGTCCCCAAATTTTTTCAAATACAAATTGAGGGAATAATGATTCAAGATAAGATTGAAGCTCTTGAATAGTATTGAATTTCCACTTTGAAGTATATATCCAACCAGACTTTGTAGGCTTTTGTCCCACTTCATTAAGCCTACACTCAATTATTATTCTTCTACATTTACTTGCCAAAAAAGCAGCGTTTTCTTCCATATATTTTGTATGGTGAATGACTGAAAACATACATATTGTATCGAAGGTATTTTCAAATTTTTCATAGTCAATATCACATTTAAAAAAATTAACGTTCTGATTAAAAATATTATTTAACGCCTTAGCAGCAGTAATAATTTTATCGTCCATATCACAACCAGAAACTATGGCACCTCGTTTATTTAAGTAGAAACTTAACAATCCAGCATTGCACCCGAAATCTAGTATTTTTTCATCCTCTTGAATATTTATTTTATCAAGAATCTCAAGTCTTGCACCTAAGTCGCGTTGCCCATCGATAAATGCATCCTTGGTATCAATAGTATGATAAAAACCAGTATCGGAAATTGTAGTGATCTGTCTCTTAAATATAGTTGTACTTCCTAAATCAAAAGAGTTTAGCCTCATATACGGCTTAAAACTATTTACAAAATCCTCTACAGTTCTTGTACCAAAATGACTTACTAAATAACCTTTCCATTTTGTTTCTAAATCATTAGCAATAAAATTTAAAAATTCAATATTGTCCATTTCAATAATTTCAGGGATGTAACGAGCTTGATCATAATCTATTAGCACAGTATGATCTCCATTAAACATTTGATTGGCAGGCTTCATATCGCCATGCCAAACGCCGATTTTTTTTTGTTCTAGCAGAGCAAAAAATAAATCAGGCAAGGAATATTTTCCTGTGTCATTCACTCTTTCCATTACCATGAATTGATCATCATCGGCGATTAATTTAGGAGCAGAAATTGCATTTTTACTGTTCAATAGTTTTATAATTTCAGCCTCCTTCTTGACTGAATTTAACTTTTCAAAATTTCTATAATTTTGCCATTTTAAAACCATTCCTGTTGTGTACCCTATAGAAGTATCAGATCGATCTGTTTCATTAAAATTGCGAAAAATTCCAAGCGGCGTTTCTTTTGTGTTAAAATATCCAAAAATTTTATCAAAAAAACTCCTTCTTTTTAACTTTACAGGGACACCAAAAACTTCTCTATGAATTTTATCCATAACATTGTCATAGCATTTCACTTCTTCCGGATGTTTAATCTGGCCCATTGGTTCCGTTAATCTATTTAATCGGTGACAATTACTGCCAGCTTTGAAGTGAACCCCCTCAACGCCGATGTTCGATATTAAGTTTACAGCTGGAACTACTGCTAGCCCACTGTTTTTCACGATAGTATACACCCATTGATAGTCCCAAGCAACTATTTCATGAGCTTCACTAATACGTTTATGCCAGAAGTTGGTCACTTTACGATTGTCAGAGAGTTTTTTTAAATCTAGTCGGTTATAATTGACCAAATCAAAATCCATATTCTCCCATCTATCTCTCCATGTAGCCCAACCCCAGCCATGCATAATTTTAGAGAAGTAATAGCTATCTTCACAACCAATTAAGTTAATAAAATTAGAGCCAGAAATATGCCAAATTCTTTTGTCATCTTCATAGTGATTTAGCAGTGTTTCGCAAAATTCAAAAAATGAAAGATTTGGAACAGTATCATCTTCTAAAATTATACCATCTTTTTCATGTTCAAAAAACCAATTGATAGATTCATATATTCCACGCCCACAACTTAAATTACTATCTCTAAACAAGGTGTTTACCTGGCAGTCCCAGTTTATATTATCTAATACATATTTTCTTATTTTTTCAACTTCTTCTACTTCACCATTAACATCACTGCGTGGACCATCGGAAGCAATATACAAACGAGGTGGTTGCGCCAAAGCTATTTGCTCAAAAACTTGTTTTGTATATTCAATCCTATTAAATATGAGAAATAATATAGCTTTATTCATTAAATTACCCTTAATTTGTTTATCTATTCATAAGTTACACGTTAGTTGTATTTTCCACTACGCCTAAATATGCTCATGTGCAAATGTTACATAGCAACAATAAAATTGTAAGATAACTTTTATATCCATCTACACTGATTACAAGGACATTGACAATACATTGTAAATATGTTTGATTGAAGGTAAATCAATTCAATTATATGAAATCACTTTTTCATTAATTTATTTTTTATCTTGCGTGCAATTATTGGTATGATTTTCCAAGGTCTTTTTAAACGATGTATTTCAAACGCTAGAGCGGCATTTCTTGCTTGAAGAGTATCAATACGTTTAGAGATCTCCACAAGAGCAGGCATGAAAACTTGAATAACATCTGCTGTGCTAGGATTTGTTATGCTGACAATATGTTGGGGGAATTTATCATTAAAAAGCACTCCATCTTCTCGTCCCAAATATTCACGAGCTACGGTTGCATTGCCTTCAGCATATTTTGCTAAAAACGCAGTTCTTTCTTCAGGTGTGAAATAGCCTTGATTACTGGAGCTATAAGAAAAGGTGTTTTCTCCTAGAAGAATTTTTCTACGAGTTGCTATGTCTAAATTCACATGTTTATTTTTATGAAAATTTTTATTGAATTTTAGTGCGTAACATTTCTGTGCATATTCTTCGGAAGTAATATTATTTTTTTCAAGTGCTTTTTTAAATGCTGCTAAAGCTATTGTTATTTCATCTTTGCTTAAAACATATTGCTCATTATCTACACTGGCAACACGTAAAGCTTTAGGTGAAAGAGAATTGTTTTCACGCGGCATTGAGGGGGATACTCCTATTAAATCATCTAACCCTATGCAGTTTAAAAAATCTTTTACGGCACAACCTTCGTAAAGTTTTTCACGTTCATACACACGAACAATCATGCTTTCTTTCCCAAATTCATTTGCATAATCATTTAATAAAGACTTGTAGTCTAAGTTTATTTGCTTGTATAAATTGGAGCTATCCGTTGTAATAAGTCTTGCTTTAATTCTTTGTGCCACAAGAGATTCCCAATATAAATCTTGCCTGCGTAAATAAATAATAAATTTTTTATTATACTGAGAAAAAACTTCCTTAAAAATTGGTATAAAACTCGAAGAAAGCTCAGGTAACATATGATTTTTATAATTTACACATGATGCAAAAGCTTCAAAGCTTACAATAACATTATGCTCACCTAACTTACCATACCTGCCTATATCTTGTTTAAAATTTTTGATACAACATTCCACATCATTATAGTACCTAAACCTGACAGTATAAGGTAATACTGACGCATGATAGAACTTCATATCGAATTTATCCAGCTTACCCTCATCGAAAAACTGAGCAAGTGTTGATTGAATAGATGTGGTTCCAGTTTTAGGTAAACCCAAGTGGATATAGGCAGTCTTTTTATGGTCAATATTCATTTCATACTCCTACCTGAACTTTATATGTTTCATATTAATACATGTATTTTATTTTATGTACAAGCTTGTGAAAAAAAACAGGTAACAGCTTCCATGGTCTTTTTAAACGATGTAGTTCAAGCGCTAAAGCAGAATTTTCTACTTGAAGCGCATCAAGAGATTTAGAGATCTCCACAAGAACAGGCAAGAAGACTTGAATAACATCTTCCGTGCTAGGATTCGCAATGCTAACAATATGTTGGGGAAATTTGTCATTAAAAAGCACTCCATCTTCTCGCCCCAAATACTCACGAGCCACAGCTGCATTATCTTCAACATATTTTGCTAAAAATGCCGTTCTTTCTTCAGGTGTAAAATACCCTTGACTGCTAGAGCTATGTGAGAAGGGACTCTGTCCACGCAATAGCTTTATACGCTTTGTTATATCTACGTGGGCATTTTTATTTTTGTGCACATTTACATTGGTTTTCAAAAAAAAGCAATTTTCAATATAGACTTCCTTACTTATAAGCCCTTGTTTAAACATCTCTTCAACTTCTTGTAAGTTACGTTGTAGCTCTTCATGGTTCAGAAGGTGATGTTCATTTTCCACAGCAGCCACACGCAAAGCTTTTTCTGACAAAGAACTATTATCATTGGGTGTTGTATAGTCTACGTTTATCAGTTCATCTAATTTTACTGTATGCAAAAAATCTTTTATAACGCAATTTTCATAAAGCTTATCACGTTCAAACACACGCACAATGATATTTTCTTTACCAAAATGTGTAGCGTAGGCATCAATCAAGGGTTTATAATACAGCTCTGCTTTTTCATGTAAATTAAAATATGCAGCACCAACACGCCTGACCTTAATCAATTGAGCTACTAAGGATTCCCAGTATAAATCTTGCCTACGTAAGTATATAATAAATTTAATATCATATTGAGAAAAAACTTCTTTAAATATAGGTATAAAAGCCGGAGAAAGGGCAAGATATTTGTCATCTAAAATACATGTAGTTAAGATTTCACTGCTAAAAATTATATTGTGCTTACCAAGTTCTCCGTGACTGCCTATATCTTCCTTAAAGT
>CAYJIU010000005.1:0-22962 GCA_964370305.1 uncultured Desulfovibrionaceae bacterium | reverse complement strand
ATTTATCTAGCTTTCCATCATGGAAAAATTGTGTAAGCGTTGATTGAATGGCAGTGCTTCCTGTTTTTGGAAGTCCCAGATGAATATACGCTGTTTTTTTTGTGTTACTTATAGTCATTGCAATTTCCTATGCGAGAATAATCTCTACATTCTAATGATTTTCTTTAAGAAAGAATCAGAAAGTACATTATTTTCTAATCCTTTATATGTTAATTTATGAATAGAGCTCAAGGCTCGAACTTCTTTAAAAATATCTTCATTAAAACCATGAAAGAGGATTTGCTGCAGGATATGCGGCTTTATATTATCAGCTGCAATAATATTTTCAAATATTTTTTTACATTCAGCATCATGTACAGCAACAAAAGTCACGATGTAATGAATTAAAAAATACTCCATAAGGTGATTTTCATTTTTCCAGTACTCAGATAAAACATGCTTTACAACTCGCAAAAAATATTCTTGCGGAGTTGCATGTATAAACCAACTTGAAAATGATAAAATTTTATTATTGCAGAAAAATCCTTCTGACAAACAGGAAAGAAGCCCCTCAGACGGAACCTTTTCTAAACAACACCACAAGGGATATTTAAATGCAAAAAAATCTTCTGCAAAAATTTGCTCTGGTATTCTATCCGTTAGCAAGACTGTAGCGTCAATCCACGTACCACCATACTTTACTAGTAAACACAGTCGTATATAATCTGAAAAATGCGTTTTTGTTATGATACCATTTTCTAATTTTTCTAAAATATAATCAGGAATTTCCACATATTTTGAAAAATTACTTTCATCAATAATAATGCGTTGTTTTTCAGGGTGATACATTGCTACGCTATTAAAGCAAGCTTTTACCATGGGGGGCGCATTGTGAGCCCCTTGCCACCACATTTGCCAAATACAATTTTTGTAGGTATCGCTAGGCAAACATTCAGGAACATTGTTCAAAGCATAGGTATATTTTTTCAAATACTCAAAAGTATTAACGATAGAATCAGTTTGTATTGCCCCTTGAACATACGTTTGTTCCATCTCATGCTTTTTTTTGAAGAAAGCAAAGAGTTTACTGCTATGGATAAAGCCTAAGATCTTTCGCAAAGGAGCAGTTATTTTCCATGATCTACTGTTTTTTATAGCTATTATTTGCCCGTTTAATTGTTTTTTTTCAAAATTTAGCTTAACCATGTCAGATTGGAGTGTTTTGTTCAAATCCATTTCTATTTGGCTTGCTACATAAAAGTCTTGTAACAGCGTTGTTTGATATTCATGTAAGTGCTTACTTACTAAAGAATAATCAAATTTACCGCTAGGAATATTTTTTAGTAAATCAAAAATATTTGCGAAGGTAAATTCCCTGTCAGATAATGGCTCCTTAGCATCTCCAGAGTGGTGCAAGCCTTTATCTAAAAAGCTCTCCAAAAAGATTTTACGTTCTTTCTGATCTTGGTCTGCTTCTAAAAATATGGATAAATTATCCATATGGGGGATTGGTTCTTCCAAAAAATCGTCATAATTTATAAAATGTACATTTGTACCATCAAGTGTTTGCAATAAAAAAATATTATCAGAAAGCCAAAGCATTAGTCCCTTTGTCATATCCAATTTATCATGTTTGCGCAAAGAACGCGCAACATTAAGTGGATTACGCAAAACAAAAATGTATTTGACATCAATATCTAATTGCTTAAATACTTCCATCCAAAAAGGAAGTAATTTTGCTATTATTGGTTCTCTTAAAGCAAAAAAAGCAATGCCTTCATTTCGCTTATTCAATATTTGCAAAGCTTTATCTACAAAACCTCTGCGTAGAATAAAGTCTAAATCCGCCTTACTTAAAGGTTCAAGATTATCCCATGTTTGGCCAATAGTGGCTAAAACTTCTTTATTTAACTTTGAAATATCACTATCATTAAAATTCTCCCCAGTATAACCTTCGTCTCCAGAATGAAAATCCTTGCTATGTTTAGCTCCAAAAATTTGCAAAGATCTAGATAGTAAATGTGCTCCACTACGACACATTCCTACAACGAGTGCAACTTTTTTCATATTCTTTCCAAACACCTATTTTATATTACTTACTGCTATAAAGCTGATGCGACTTCAAGTAATTCTTCTAAGTCCGCGCTCCCAAAAAACAATTTTTCAAGAGGATGAACCAATGCATCATCATACTTTACTGTTTATTTACTTTTGACGTACCAAAATCTTTAGGGAAAAACCTATCAGTACAACCTCTTAAAATCATAACATTGAATCTGCTTGGCTCTGAAAACATTAATAGACTGTTAAGGATTTATAGCTTGTTGGCATTAGTTGTTTAGTCTAACAATAATCATCCAGCTATACAAAACTATTGTTTTCTAAATTTATTTACAATTTTACGCGCGATTATTGGTATAATTTTCCAAGGGCGTTTAAAATAACCTAAACGTCTATCAATACCTTCAATACGCGCTTCGCATACCTCTATTTTTTGGGTACGCTCGTGTAACTGCTGGATTATGGGCAAAAAAATGGTTACAATATCCGTGGTACTGGGTTCATCTAAAGAAATAATATTTTCAGGAAATTTATCATTAAAGAGCTTACCATCTTCACGCCCTAAATATTCACGGGCCACTTTAGCATTATCTTCCTCATACTGGGATAAAAATTCACGCCGTTCATCTGGCTGCATAAAACCTGAGTTGGAAAAGCTACCCTTTTTTTCAAGATAAAATAGTTCTTGTAGCTTACTATACTTTTGTGACAAATCAAAATTTCGACCGTGCAGTGTATAAATTTTTTTCCAAGCATACAAAGGCCCTGCTATTTTCCCAGCTAAATAATCATCTTCTAGCTTTTGTATGTAGTTATCTCTCTCATTCGCACTCAATCTATACACACCGTCAAACGCCATACGAATACGCAAAGCTTCTGGAGGCAATGAATAATTCATCTGCTCCTGCCTTAACTTATGTGGGTATATATCATCAAGACCAACAACTTGTAAAAAATCACGAACTACGTCGTTCTTATGTAGTAAATCTCTTTCAAATATACGAATAACAATATTTTCTTTGCCAAAATACTCTGCATATCCATCAAGAAATTTTTTATAATATAGGGATTTTTGCATTTCTTTTTTTTCAAACTTCTCCCTAGTAATCATTCCAGTTTTTAACAATTCCGAGTACATGGACTCAATAAATATATCTTGCCGCCGTAAATATACAATAATTTTTACATTACAACCTTGCAAAGCGTTATAAAAATATCGCGCATATACACTAGACAATTCAAACATATTATCAACTAGATCCATGGAAAAAATTTCTTGGCTTAAGATAAGATTATCTAAAACTTCGCCTGGAACTTTAGAGTTGCTAGCTATTACTTCATGAAGTTTAGATAAGAAAATTTTTTCATCTTCAGGAAAACACATTTGCATCATATGGGCAAGAAATAGCTTATCGCGGCAATGATACTGAAAATTTTCTTTTGCTAAAATACCACTGTCTTGCATATACTGTAATGTGTTTTGTATGGATGTGGTACCACTTTTACACAATCCTACATGCAAATATACATTTTTATCTTTCAATTCTATCATTCTTTCTTCCAAAGCAAGGCAGCACATATACTATCGACACACATTTCAATTATTGTGAGTAAAACCATCTAGCATGTCTTTTTGTACCATTTGTTTAACCTGCACACTTTCAATTGCTAAATCTTTACACTTTCCTTGTTCTAAATAGTAACTCTTTAGGCCATACCGCTTAAGCATTCTACGATTGGCAATGCGAGTAAAATAATTATGTTTTTTAAGCCATTCAATGCTTTTAACAAAATATTCAATTGTTTTAATACTACACCCATTATTTTTAACATGGGCAATAAACACATTATAGCCTTCTACACCCATTTTCTTACGTCGCGCTATTAAATGTGCTGCAAAAACAACATACTTAACTAACCTACTTTCCATGAAACGTTTTTTAGGCCATGTATTGAGCGTTGCAATCTTTAATAAAGCTCCATAAAAATAAAGTGGAGCAGAACAGTTCTCAAAACTACCTATGATGGGATGACAAGATAAAGTACTTGCAGCAATTTTTCGCAAGTAAATGTTTTTTAATTCATCATTGACACTAGCAGAGACAGAAAAGCCAGCACTTTTGGGGGATGTACCAACCCAGCCAAGAGGTATAGCTGAGTATAAGTATTTTTTTTCCAAAATACACGCCAGCGCAGCCAAGTTTGCATCCTGCGGATGCGTTGTGAACACTTTGCCACCTTGCAGTTTTTTTGATTGCGCAATAAAGGAGCGATGAAAAATTGATGTAGTATACATTTGAGGCAAATCAAAATAAGTGATAAAACCTCCAAGTGCTAAGATAGTATTCCATAAACAATTTTTCACAGTGCTATATGGCATTGCATGGTAATTGACTCCCACATTGCCATAAGTTTTTTCACATCCAGGCCAAAAATAATATGCCCTCTTAGACGCAATGGTTTTTAATCCTTTGCTCTCAGCTTCTTGTGTAAGTGCGTCCGCCAATTCAAAAAAATATGATTGTAGACCATCATCTTGCCCTACAAACATAATCCACTCTCCTCTAGCATGACCCAAAAGCCATTCCCAATGTTCAGTCATAGACATTTCATGAGGGGGAGAAATAATTGTTACGCGTGCATCATCAATAGTTTTTAAGTACTTAAAAGTATCATCCGTTGAATGATCGTCAGAAACAATGATTTCAACATCGGTATAGCCTTGTTCTAGTATAGTTTGAAGGCAGGGTTTAATATATTTTCCTGCATTAAAAGTGGGGATAAGAATTGAATATTTCATAATACACCTTTGGAATAACTTGGTAATTTCATCCGCGCAAACTAACTAGTTGATTTTGCATCCAAACGTCGCTTTGCGTACACAGGGAGTACATTCCTAAAACTGCTATATGGCTTTTCAGTCCCAACTAATTATATAATCGAAATATGCCCAATACTGCACAATTAAAACTAGCCTATCTTACACCTAAAAAGGTATCAGCTTGCCAGTCAATTAAAACAAGCGTCTTCTCTATATATTCAATCTCATCACGAATAAATATTATAACTGTTATCAGATTCTTATATCAAATTCACCTAGAATTTCTTCATAACCCTAAACTTCCTGTTCACCTATGACCAAGATTTGTCAACAAAAGACACATCATTGAAGTCATCAACTAGGCTGTACATGTACATCCAAAAAACTTTTATACTCATCTAAAGCCTTGTCGTCATCATCAACTTGCTTCATCTCGCCTTCATGTAGCCAGTAAACCCTATCGCAGCCTTCAACGGTGCTTAAGCGATGGGCCACTATAACTATGGTCAAATCTTCGCGTAAGCTTAAAATAGTGTTTTGAATGGCGGCTTCGGCAGCACCGTCAAGGGCTGAGGTGGCCTCATCAAAGAGCAATATATCCGGCTTATTATAAAGGGCTCTAGCTATGGCAACCCTTTGAACTTGTCCACCCGATAAGCGCACGCCGCGGTCGCCAAGTCTTGTATGTATACCATCTGGCAATTCATTTAGGAACGTAATGGCAGCCAGCTGGCAGCACTCAAGTACCCGCTCTTCATCAACTTCCTCACCCCAATCAGAGAAAGCTATATTCTCTGCCAAGGAGGCATCCATAATATATGGTGATTGCGGCACATAGCCAATATTTAAAAAACCTGGGCTTGGGGTAACAAGTTTACCATCCACATAAAAACTTCCCTCACATGGTGGCAAAAGGCCAGTCAATACGCCCACAAGGGTACTTTTTCCTGCACCGGAAAGCCCCACAAACCCAATCATGCTACCTTTATCGATGGTCATGCTTATATTATGCAAAGATTTTTTAATGGCATTGGGATAACTAAAGCTTATTTTATCTAGGCGCAAAGTATCGTGAAAGCTACAATACTCTGCTTGCAATTTTTCTTCGGGGATAGATAAAAGCATTTTAGTCAAACGAGACGCCGGCCCAAAACTTGCTTTTATTTGCAAATTACAGCCCACAAATCTATTCATGGCTGGTAATAGTCGCCATGAAATACCAGCCATAAGGGTAAGCGTTCCCGTTATGGTGGCAATACTTTCGCCTTGCCATTGCATAAGCAATACCGTACCTAGCAATAACGTTAGTCCAATACTCTCAAGCCCCCATTGAGGCAAAACTGGATAAACACTTTGTTTTGCAGCAATGCGCGTCAGAGGTTTCACAAAAAAGGTATATTGATCATAAAAAGGTTCGCGTTGGTTATAAATATGAACTTCGCGCATACCTTGTAAGGCATAATGCGTTACCTTACCGGCTCGTATTCCAAGCTTTGCACTTTCTTCACCCAACTCACGAACTTTTTTCTGGGTAAGCTTAAATATTAACACAGCAATGCTACCACATGCCCCAAAAAGTAACAATGATGGTAAGGGTGCAACAATAAAGGAACTAACCAATAGAAAAGACATAATACTTACTTGAGTAATGGCAACAATAACCGCCATCCATGTGTTAGAAATTTGCATTCTCCAGCCTAAATGGTTACCAAGCCTAGCTAAATTCTGCTGTGTATACCAAATATATGGAGCGTACAAATAACCTTTAAATAGCCGCAACCCCACGTCCCAAGAAATCATTTGCGACACGCGGGTTTGCCTGTAAGCCATATAAGCAGAAACCAAATTCTTACACACTGTAGCCATGGCCACTAGGCATAACACAGCAATAAGCATGGTCACAACTGGGGGAAATGCACTTACCCCAATGAAGTACAAAAATACATTTCCAATGATAGGAAGGTGTTGCAAACTTTCAGGAGAAGCAAGGGCCACACCCAAAAGGGCAATTACCCCGGCCAAAGCCATTTCGGTAAAGCTCACAGCAAGCATAATGACGCCAGTCCACATGAGCTTTTTTTTGTGGTTATCAGGCAATATGGCGTATGTGATTTTTAATATATCTAATGTTGTCACAAAAACTCGCTTAGCTTATCTAAACCTGTGAAAACTTATAAAAACGAGGGGGAACTGTGCCGTAAAAGTATCTACTTGTCAAATACTTTTCCTTGACTATAGTCACACATCAATTAAAAATAACAAAAATATCAATTGGTTCACAAATTTTACATTAGCTAAATAATAGGCTAGCGCATCATCAAACCTGAAGAACCATTAATCTGCTCCGGCAATTTCAACTTCTCTAGCTGCTTGCAAAGCAAATGCTGCCAGCACCGGCCCAGCCACAATGCCCACAGGCCCGAAAGCCACAAGGCCGCATAAAATGGAAATAAGAACCACAGCAAAGGATGTGTTTAATCCACCACGCAAAAAAAGCGGGCGCAATAAATTATCTGCCCCCACAACTATCAGTAAGCACCAAAGCATCAGCCCGATGGAAGCCCCCTTGGACACCGCAAACCAAATATATATGCAAGCCGGAACCCACACTACACTTGTGCCCACAAGCGGAATGGGAGCAACAAAAGCAGCCACAAGGCCCCAAAACGCTGCCCCTGGTAATGCAGCCACCGCAAAGCCCACGGCGCACAAAAAGCCTTGTATACCCGCAACCAACAGTACCCCCCAAAGGACAGCACGTATGGCTTGGCGTACAGCAATAACAAAGCGCGACAACACTTCCTCAGGAAAGCGCGTCACCTTGCCAGCAAATATAAAAAAGCTGGGAGCATACAATATACCAATCATACTCAAAGAAATCAGTATACATATACGCACCACAAAGCCCATGGTACTACCTGCAATACCAAGCCCGCTACTCACAAGGCTTTGTATGGATGATGCAAGAAATGAAGTAAGCTCTGTAGTTATTTGATGAAGACCGCCTTCCATACCTGGCACTTCTCTAAGCCATGAGTCAATGGTATCGAAAAATGCTTGCATTTCAGGGCCATATATCCAACCGGATTTTTGTAAATTATTAACAATGGCTAGGCCCTGCACAGCTTGAGGCGTAACCATTAGCACCACTACCGCAATGGGCAAAATAACGCTAATGGTCAATCCAAGCCCCATAAATATTGTAGCCACAGACACCTGCCAGCGCAAGAGCAAGCGGGTATATAGAGGGCGTAAAAAGCAAGCAAGACATGCGGCCAAAAACGTCTCCGCAGGAAAGGGCCACAAAAGCAAACTCCAGCTGGCAAGCACTAAAAAGGCATAGGTACGATGCAAATTAATTCTCCACAATAGCACCAAGTGCTAAATAACTGCTGATTATAATAAAATTTTTTTGACATCACAGTAATATTTTACCCTTAATGTCACTCGTGAAGTCTAAGCATACACAGATATATATTTTTTTGCAAAAAAAATGATTTTTATAAGTCTCAAATTTTTCTAGAGATTTTCCAAAGATTAAAAATCTCACTCCAGCCATCCTATCAACATGGCACTCATTTTGCTTTATAAAAATCAAAACATGCATACACGGCAAAAAAATCCACATGGGAGGACACCGTGAAAGATAATACCAATGCCATAGAAACCATGCTTTACCTACAAAAGGGCGACCCCACTGCACCCAACCGTAATGCCTACCTGTATACATGGCATGATGATAAGGTAGATGCCGGCACGGCCTCACAATATGATGAAGATAGTGACGAGCAAGCCATTGCAACCATTGACCAATGTATCAAGTTTTTTGGACATGCAGCCACCAGAGAACTGGAAGAACATATGGAAATTTTACAGGAAGAATTTCTTGCCCACCTTGAGCAACTTTTACAAGACAATAACATAAATATACAAGAAAAACTTATTCTTAGTCTTTCGGCGGACAATCAGCTTATTTTACAATGCCAAGAACAAGAAGATGCACTGCTCCTAGCCTTGGGTAGTGACAAGAAATTACTTAACAATCTACAATTACTACGTAAAGCTGCATTAGTAAGCCGTGGCCTTGATTATATCTTAGCAGTGCAAAACAATAATGATGATAATAATATGCCTCAATACCGTGTTTGCACCAAGGGTGCTTTATCCCACTTTTACCTTAAAGGGTGAATTCACCTGTCCTCCATGTTAGAATAAGTAATGAAAAGCCGCCCTATTAATATAGGGCGGTTTCAGTTTGATGACAAACCCCGCTTCGCGGGTTTTGCACCGCTATTGTCAGCAAAGCTGCCAAGCGGAAAGGCACGAAAATCAATCGCTTTACGGCGCAAGTAAATTGCGCCTATCTCTTGATTTATCGGTCGTGCTAACTCTGTCAGCACTCTCAAGCCGCCCTATTAATATAGGGCGGCTTTTTTATCTAAAATCTACTTAGTCACGCCACATATTACTATTTACTTTTACAAATAAAATTCATAGTATTTTACTTGCATGAACGAAGTATCAAAGTTAACGCCAGATTTTAACCCAATTCTATTAGGAGATTGTATGAAAAAATACTTAATTATCACAATGATGGCCCTTATCATGGGCTTTGGAACCATAGCCTTAGCCGCAGAAAACAAAGGTGGGGCCTTCGCTAGAATGGATACCAACAATGACGGCAAAATTGATCTACAAGAATTTAAAAATAGAAATGACAAAAGACAAGAAGCTGCTTTTAAAGCTGCAGATACCAATAATGACGGTAGCCTCTGAACATTAGAAGTAAAAGCCATGCGTGCCACGGCTAAAGACAAAAACGCAAAAAATACCGTCAAGTAATAGAATTAATAAGTAACATTTTTTAAGGAAAAGTTTCATGCGCAAACAAGATCGAGCAAGAACTAATCAAGACTTTATAGATGGGGTGCTAAACGACGCTCAAGAAATATATGTGGGGTTTAGCACCCCCCAAGCACCCTATGTCATCCCGCTAAATTTTGCTTACTGGCAAGGTAAAATCTATATACATTGCGCCCACGAAGGGCATAAGTTGGATTGTATCAAAGCCAATGCCAAGGTAGGATTTAGCACCGCCACTGATATAAAAATCATTGCCGAAAAAGCAACCACAGCTTATCGCTCAATTAGTGGCACAGGAAAGGCGTGCATTGTACACGACAAACAAGAAAAATGTGCCGCTCTTAATGCCATTGCCACGCGCTATGCCGCCAGTTGCCAAATTCCAGCCACTGACAAAATGATTGAAAAAACAACCATTGTCAGCATTGAAATTGATAGCATCATGGGCAAATGCAATGAGGTTAGTCAAATAGATTAGCTGACATTTCTTATTGTTCAGTGTTAATTAGCATAGAAAAATCAGCAGCCTTGGCCGAGTGAGTCAACCGCCCCACCGAAATAAAATCCGCGCGGCGGCTAACGCCACCTGCAAGGGCTAGGCTGCGTATATTTTCAAGGCAAACATTGCCGCTAATCTCTGCCTCTTGCGTGGATGGAATGTGCGGCAAGCACAATTTCAATGTGGGAATATCCATATTATCAAGCATGATGCGCTCAGCCTTTGCCTCAACTGCCATCAACACATCGGTAAGGTTGCGACATTCGACCTCAATGGGCGGGCAAGGATTATATACAGCCCTTAAGCTTTGCACAGCCTTAATAATTGATCCGCAAGCATCAATATGATTATCTTTTAGCATAAGCATTTCGGTAAGATTACGTCGATGGTTATGCCCCCCGCCCACACGCACGGCATATTTTGCAGGCCAACGTAGTCCTGGGATGGTCTTTCTTGTGTCAAGTAACCTTACATTAGTACCTTCTAAAGCTTGCACATAGCTTCTGGTTACATTGGAAATCCCAGAAAGATGTGTCATAAAATTAAGTATAATACGCTCAAGTTTAAGTATATCTGCCGCCGGCCCCGCTAAGCTTGCAAGGGCAGTTTTACAATGCACAAAGCTACCCTCTTGCACCAGAGCTTGCCACGAGCACTTATTTCCGCCAAGCTCTTCATGCACTTGCAAAATAATAGGAATAAATGGCAAAGCTGTAACCAAACTGTCTTGCTTTGCCCATATGGTAGCGCGTATATTCTCGTGCGAACTAAAAATACCTTGTGCAGTTAGGTCTGGCCCATCCTCTTGCAAAGCTAGACTAATGGCTGATTTTAGGTGGGTCATACCTTCAGCGGTAAAACTTTCTTGAAAAAGCTGGTATTCCATGACTTGTCCCCATAAGGTCTTAATGATACAAGGCCATTAATGCAGTTTAGGCTCAAGCCCTGCACAGCCATGTATAAGGGTTTTAAATAATAATTTCACTCATTATTTATCATAGGTTTTGCCATGTCAAATGCAATTAAACAAAATCCCAAACCGCCGCAAGATCACGACAGAGACGACGAATACAAAGCTGGTGACTGGATGCAAGTGCCAGCCATCTGTCGTGAAGATAATAATATGGAGGCATCATTTGCTCACCCTGCGGACATGGCTGACCATATCGAAAACTTGAGCCTTGAAAAGCAGGTTTGCGTTTTGCGCCATCTTCCTAAGGAAGATGCAGCTGAGGCTCTGGCTGAGCTTGACGAAAATGTAGCCGTAGATGTGCTTGAAAATCTTGACCCAGATACAGCAGCGCAAATTATTGCTGAAATGTCCCCTGACGATGCAGCCGATGTTCTAGACGAACTAGACGAAGATCATCGCGACGCCCTATTAGATAAGCTTGAAAAAGAAGATTCTGAAGAGCTTCGCAATTTGTTAAGCTTTGATCCAGACTCCGCCGCAGGGGTTATGAATACGGAAATCATCCTAATTGATGAAGATATTTCCGTTGACGATGCCATACTGAAAATCCGTAACGAAATGGAAGATAAAGAAAGCCCCTACTACGCCTATGTGGTGGATAAGTATGATACGCTTGTGGGCGTGCTTTCGCTACGCGATTTGATGCTCTCTCGCCCGGGTACCCTTATACAAGATGCTTTATTAAATCATAGCGTTATATCCGTACCCTATGACATGGAAAAGGGGGAAGTTGCAAGCCTACTTTCACATTACAACTTTATGGCCATACCTGTAGTTGACCATCAGGGGCACATCATGGGGGTTGTAACCTATGATGATATTTTAGATATTATCCATGATGAAGCCAGTGCGGATATGCTTGGCATGGTGGGGGCAGACCCTGAAGAAACTATTGATACGCCGTGGAAAGAATCAGTACGTAAACGCTTGCCATGGTTGATGATTAATCTATTTAACTCCGCCGTATCCGCCTCAGTAGTGTATATGTTTGAAGGTTCCATAGCCACCATGGCGGTGCTTGCTGTACTTATGCCCATGGTGGCAAATCAAGCCGGAAATACCGGTCAGCAGGCTTTGGCCGTGATTATTCGCCAGCTTGCCACGGATCGCTTTGATGCAAAACGCTCTTGGCTTGCCGTGCTACGTGAAGGAAAAATTGGATTTATTACAGGCTCAATTATGTCTGTATGCGCAAGTCTTGCGGTGTGGGCATTTACAAAAAATATCGCCCTTGGCTTAGTCATGGGCGGGGCATTATTATGCGATATGACGCTAGGAGCCATTGCTGGCGGTTCTATTCCGCTTATTTTTCGTGCGCTGGGGCGTGATCCGGCTCAGGCCTCCAGCATATTTTTAACCACCATCACCGATGGAGCCGGATTTTTTATCTTCCTAGGTCTTGCAACGTTATTCTTGCTATAACAAATATTTAAACTCTCTGCATAATTTAATGCAGCAGTTCATGAAGCACTTACGCAAGTTGATACGACCAAACCCAGAACATCCTGCTCGAAGGATGCGAAGCATAGCCGTTAAACGAATGTGACTCTTACGAATACAAAGAGCAACTGCATACAAGCTTTACTTGCGAAAGTGCTAACACAGTCAGCACGCCCGATAGATCAAGAGCCCTGCCCGAAGGGTGTCACGAAGTGGCACGACCGATAGATAAGCACAGCGAACCTTACGGATGCAAAGAGCAAAGCAAGCTATTGATTTTCCTACCCCAAACCTGCCACAAAGTAGCATAAACTCACATTATAAACTATTTTACTGAAATAATTTCTATCTCAAATTTTAATGTCTTGCCCGCAAGAGGGTGATTTGCATCAAGTACAATACTATCATCTGTAACTTCGGTAATGGTTACATCCATGGTGCCTTCTTCATTGGAAAGCTGCAATGGCAATCCAGCCTCAGGGCTTATATGCTCAGGTACTTCACTGCGCGGCACGGTAAAAACTAAGTCTGTATCCACTTCACCATAAGCTGATGCTGGTTCAATCTCTACCGTCACAGTTTCACCCACGTCACGTCCCACCACTGCGGCCTCAAAACCAGCGATAAGCATACCCTTACCCAAAACAAATTCTAAAGGATCACGCTCACGTGAAGAATCAAAAACACTTCCATCATCAAGAGTCCCAGTATAATGCACTTGGACGGTATCGCCATCTTTAATCGGCATAGTTTTCTCCAATATTTTTTTTACTCACAACAATATGAGCTCGGGCACTTTAACAACATCTTTATAAATAGGCAATACACGCAAAAACTGGCAAACTTGACCTTTTGCCCATAGTCCTTTAACTTTAAATAGTCGACATTGAAAAACATGATAAACATGTACAATGAATTATTTTTACAGTCAAAATGAGTTAATACAATTGCCAGAAACAAAAGTATAGATTACGAATTTCTGGCGATTTTTGAAATGCAAAGAGACAATTTTTCAAGTATCGGCTAAATAAAGCCAAGATGGTATAGACAAAACATATGAGGTAATACATGCGCCTAGTAAGCTTTATCCAAAACAACAATCAGGAATTACGCTGGGGCATCTTGCAGCCTGAGCAAGGCTACATTCTTGATGTACAAATAATAGACTCAAGTATGCCCTCAAGCTTGCGCCAAGCCGTTGAATGTGATGATGATTTGATATCTAAACTTCAAAATATCGCCACGCAAGATATGCATACATCCAAGGCTAAAATACCCGTTGACAACATTGCCCTGCAAGCACCATATACCAACCCACCTCGCAATATTATATGCACTGGTATAAATTATGCCGAACATTTAAATGAACTAGTGCGGCCATTATCAGTAGAGCAAAAAATACCCCAATTCCCATTTATTTTTACTAAGCCATGTACAGCCATTGCCCATCCCGACGCCAAGCTAGATAGTCATGCACAAATTACAAGTTGCCTTGACTATGAAGTTGAACTGGCTATTATTATTGGGAAACGTGGTCTTAATATTGCTAAAGATGACGCTATGGATTATGTTTTTGGCTATTCCATTATAAACGATTTATCAGCCCGCGATGTGCAAAGACGCACCAGCCAATGGTATTTAGGAAAAGCCTTAGACGGTTCGGCCCCCTTTGGGCCGTGTATTGTGCCCAAAGCCCATATTGGAGACCCGCAAAACCTACACCTAATCACACGTATTAATGGAGAAACACGCCAAAGCTCCAATACAAAAAATATGATTTTTGACCTGCCTACGCTTATCCACACCATCTCCCAAGGCACAAGTATTATGCCAGGTGATATCATTGCCACTGGCACCCCATCTGGTGTAGGCATGAGTTTTGACCCACCAAAATATTTAAAATCAGGTGATGTGATGGAACTTGAAATTGAAAATATAGGCATACTGCGCAATACCATTGCTTAATGAGGCTTTGAAATAGCCGTCGACTAAAATATTGAGCATACATAAAATCAAAAAAAATTATGCGAACCTTATTTTTTTGTTGACATATACATGGCACTTCATATAAAAGTTTTCATCGCGGGCAGTTAGCTCAGCTGGTAGAGCGCCGCCCTTACAAGGCGGATGTCGGGAGTTCGATCCTCTCACTGCCCACCAGAGATTTCAGGCACTTGCAAATTATTGTAAGTGCCTATTTCTTTTTTAGATATATTTAAGACCGCCACCATAATGCTATTTAATTTTTAGCCGTATGTAAGTATAGAAAATCGTTAAATCCAATCTGAAGGAAATCATTATGTTTTCAATAGAAAAAAAATTAAATATTTTTATAGGAAGCGTACTTCTAATCATGGCTGTGGTTACTATTTTTATAAACTCCACGTCTTATTACGATAGTATGAAGGATCAGCTTGTTAATCAACAGCTTCCGCTTATTTCCCAGCAGATTGTTAATGATATTGATGATAAAGTGCTAGAAGCTGGTAGAGCCATTAGCTTAATTATTAAAAGCCCCACATTGCAAAATTGGCTAGCGAAAGGCGAACCCAATGAAGATCTTGACACTATTTATGAAATGCTTGAAAGCATACTTTCTACATACGACGTGCTGGGGGCAAATTTTGTATCAGACCAGACGAAGCAATACACAGATTTAGTTGGTACTAAAAGAGATTGGGCCTACCGGATAACTGAAAAAGATACATGGTTTACCAATTTTCGTGATAGTAATACTGAAGGCAATATTGTTGTGTATGTAAATGACCCAACTTGGGGTTACAAAGCTTTTATCAACAGACGTGTACAACACAATGGCAAATTTGCAGGCCTACTTTCTATCTCCATAGACATTCGAGATTTTGCCAAAGAACTAAGCGCGCGCACCATTGGCACTAACGGCAAGACATTTTGTGTAGAAGAAGATGGTACCATTCGTCTTCATGCTGATACTTCGCTTGTGAATAAAAACATTGCAGAAGTCTATCCACAATACGCTACTGTTTTCTCTAAAATGAAAGGTAAGGCTGAATATTTTACAGAAATTGAGGGTGAAACTAATGGAGAAAGTGACACCAAATACACATTAAGCACACACATTCCATCACTTGGATTTTACTTAATTACCGAGGCCTCAGAAAATGAATTCATGGCAGAAGTTACCACAGCAACCATAACAAGTATACTTGTTTCTATTGTTTTAACATTCATTTCACTTGCATGTGCTTATATTTATATACGTAGTATTGTAAACCCGCTAAAGCAAACAGCGCAATTTGCAAAAGACATTAGTGCAGGGGAATTAGATAAACAACTAGAACTAAAACGAGATGATGAAATTGGCGTTCTTGCAGACGCATTGCGTACCATGGTTGTTTCATTAAGGCAAAAAATTCAGCAAGCTGAAGAAGCAAGCGAGCAAGCTAAAGAACAAATGTTAGCTTCTGATGCTGCAAGAAGTGAAAGTGTGGCTCAACAAGAAAAAATTATTAAAATCTTTGATTCAATTTTAGCAACTTCTCATGATGCTGCAAATATTTCACTGGCACTCAATAATGCAGTTCAAGAGCTTGGTATGGAAAATAATAGCATCATTGAAGGTACAAAAGAACAAATGTTCCAAATGCAAAAAACTAGTGAGTCTCTAAGTATTATGCTTAGCACCTTCAATAAAATTACGCAGCTCACCGACGATGCCGCAGAAAAAGAAGATCAATCCCGCAACATCGCACTTGAGGGTGAGGTGAAGGTACAAGCTGTAGTAAAAGCCAACGAAAATGTAACTGAAAATGCAAATATCATGCGTTTAGCTATGAACAAACTACATGAGCAAACCATTGATATTAATAAAATTGTAGAAACGATTAGTGACATTGCAGACCAAACAAATTTACTTGCATTAAATGCCGCCATTGAAGCAGCTAGGGCTGGGGAAAGTGGTCGAGGCTTCGCTGTTGTTGCCGATGAGGTTCGTAAACTTGCAGAAAAAACTATGCTCGCAACTGGCGATGTCACTTCGGCCATTAACAAAATTCACGCGGCATCAACGCAAAATGACATAAATATGAACAACACTTATTTGGCGATAAATAATGCCACAGAGCTTGCCAGTGAAGCGGGTGAAGCCTTAAAAAGCATAGTTGCCCTTGCACAAGAAAATGTAGAACAAGTACACACCATTGCTGGGGCGGTGTCTGATTTATCAAAGGATAGCGCGGATATTGCCGATGCGCTTAAGTCTGTAGAACAAATTACTGAGCAGACAGTAACTGGAGTCAACACTTCATCAAGCATAACCCAAAACTTGATGCAACAAGCTGAAAAGCTCGACTCTGTTATAGCAAGTTTACAACAAACTTCGGCTAATAAAGAAGCTTCCTAGGTTGATAATCAATACGCATATGCTATTGAACTATCTTTATTGAAGCTTGAAAAATCATTTTTGCGTCATAAAATTGCTAGAAAATCGTATCCGTGCTCTTTTTTTTGCAATTTTATTGGTTCATTATTTTTCAGTTTCGGCTATCTTGGAGCAAGAGCCTGCAAACTTGTTAGGTGAACTCTTAATTGATGCAAGCGACACCAAAATCGCAGTCGTTATGCCAATATAACTATAAATATTTTCACCGCTTAACGCAGCTACAAACCCAAATCCACCACCCACGGCTATGGCTGCTGACATGCCATATGCATTAAATGCACAGCGTTTATAAAGTATCATGCCTACAAAAACGGGGGCCACCACTCCGCACACATAAATATCATTGGCCATGAGTAATAATTGCAAAATTCCCTTGCCAGAAAGAGCTAAAATTACAGCTAGAAGGCCAATTACTATGGCACATATGCGGCATATGCTTAATTTTTTTTGACGCAAAATATCATTACTACAAATGGTCGCTGCGGTAAAGATACTTGAATCTGCTGATGAAATAAGCGCGCTAAAAATACCTAAAAAACATAGTACATTAGCCCACGGCGGTAAATGCTCAAATAGTACCGCACTCAAAACCTTTTCTGCGGCCATGCCGCTAGCATCAGGGTTTATATAGGCACGACACACCAAGCCTACACTTACAATGAGCACAGCTGTCAATATAAGCCAAAATACAGCTAATATGGCACCGCGTTTTGCAGTTGCACCATCTTTCGCACTATACAATCTGCCAAACAGCATGGGGCAAACCACATAACTACCACCAAGTATAATCAAAAAGTACGATAGCTTACTAAGGGGAAAGTCAGTATTGACAAGTTCCAACTGTACAGCATTAAATGGATTTTGCACACCCAAGCTATATATATCTAGCAAAAGCAAAACCAAGGCCACCAGCAAGGATAATATAAGCAAAATATACTGCACTACGTCACTCTTGATGATAGCAGCTTGCCCCCCGATACAAGTATATGCAATAACAATCAAAGCCCCCATCAAAAGAGCTATGGTGAACACATCAAAACTCTGTAAGACTGCGCCCAAGGATAGTGGCACGGACTCAATACTACTTTGCATAAGGGGCAAAATAAGGGTAGCCATGGCACTAAGCTGAGCTGCCGTAATGGCTAACCATGCCAAAACAATAATAATGGATGCCAGCGGACGCGCAGGAGCACCTAGAAAAGTGGTAATCATTTCCGGTAAAGTATACGCCCCACTTTGGCGCACCATGCGCGCAAGGAAAAATGCTAAAACACAAAGCCCCAATGCCCCCGCGCCAATCCACCAAAATGCAGGAGTACCCACCTGCCATGCAAGACCAGCCATACCTAGTGTTGCCGAGCCACCAATGCAAGACGCAGTTATGGAAAAAGCCACTTGTCCAGCCGAAGACTGCCTATTATTTACAAAAAAATATTCATTCATACCTTGCTTGGATTTGGCAAGGCTTCCACGAACGCTAATATGAGCAAGCACACAAAGCAAAAAAGCGTATAATATTAACCAAATCACTTGTGTACACCTAGGGTAATGGCTTTGACAATTGTTGAAGTGAGCATTTTAACATCTTCACTACTTGCAATATACGGAGGCATTAAATAAATCAGCCGTGCAAAGGGGCGTATCCAAACATTATGTTGCACAAAAAATTCTTGTAACGCTCGAACATTAACACTACTTTTCATCTCTACCACCCCAATGGCCCCAAGTACACGCACTTGAGTTACATCCGCAAAGGCTGCGCATGGCTCAAGACCATGTTTTAATTCTTTTTCTATACGCAACACTTGCCCTTGCCATTCGTTACGGGCCAAAATATCAAGTGAAGCTTCAGCCACAGCGCAAGCCAGCGCATTACCCATAAAGGTAGGGCCATGCATAAATACTTGCCCTTGTGCGCATACACCCTTGGCAACATCCTCAGTACACAATGTGGCCGCAAGGTTCATAAATCCGCCGGTAAGTGCTTTGCCAACGCAGCAAATATCAGCTGTTATTCCTGCCCACTGTGCTGCAAACATCTTACCCGTGCGCCCAAAGCCGGTGGCAATTTCATCAAAAATTAACAAAACATCATGCTCAACACATAGTTTGTGCAGATGCTGTAAATAACGCTGGCTGTAAAACCACATACCGCCAGCCCCTTGCACAATGGGTTCTATAATTACAGCTGCAAGGTGCTGACCGTGTATAGCAAAAGCTTCATTCAAAGGTTCAAAGCATGATTCGTCAAAGGCTTTCGCATCAAAAGCACAAGCGGGCCGCGGTATAAAAATATGTTCAGCCATTGCATGCTTAAAAAGACTATGCATACCGTTTATAGGGTCGCACACACTCATGGCCCCCATGGTATCACCATAGTATCCACCCAAGGGGCTTAAAAATTTAGTACGTTGCTTTTCACCCCGTCCTTGCTGATACTGCAAGGCCATTTTTAAGGCAACCTCCACCGCCACAGAGCCGGAATCCGCCCAAAATACGCGGTTTAATTGTTTTGTATGTTCTGGGTCTGCGTGAAAAAGTTTTAATAACTTCTCCCCTGCTCGCACAGCAGGTGCATGGGTTAACCCTCCAAACATCACATGCGGCATGCATTTTATTTGCCTTTGGGCCGCAAGCACCAGTTCTTCACGCCCATAACCATGCACTGCACACCACCATGAAGACATACCATCTACCAACGGTTCTTGTTTGTGACGCAAAAAAATATGCATACCCTTGGTATGACTCACTTCATACACAGGTAAAGGATCAATGCTTGACGTGTACGGATGCCAAAGGTGCGCTTTATCCCAATTTAATAGCTCGCTTGATGATAAATCTGATTTAGCAAAAGCTATGTTTTTCCAGATAGTAAGAAGCTGCTCGGCCAAGGGACTTAGTAAGTTTGCAGCCTTATTCCAAGCTTGTTTACTTTGAGGATGCGCATAGGCACTTAAACCTTCCATGTACGGCAAGGAATATATGGGAATATGCGCTGCATATTGCTGAAGAAACTCAATATTATCCTGCTTAATGATGGCATTAAAATGAGCTTCCTTTTCTGTGCAAACGATGGCTACCACGTTAAGACCATGTTTTTGTAAAATGTCTAAGCTTAGCAATGTATGATTCAGGGTACCTAGGGTATTTTCCATAACCAAGAGCACCGGTAATGCAAGGGTTTGCATAAGATCTAACATTGTCTCAGTGGCATTTAATGGTACACAAACTCCCCCTGCTCCCTCAATAAGCATGGGATATTCCCTTTGCTTGCCAATAATTTCTGCGCAAAGCTCTTGCACGCAAAGCTTTTTACTTTCTTGTTTAGCGGCTACGTGTGGCGATGCAGGCATGGAGAAATAGTGTAATGTTTGTGGCGTAAATTGCTGTGATATATGTTCTGCACAGCTTTGAGCCTGAGCATAAATAGCACTATCGCCATTTGCTCCTTGCTTAGGGCTTAGGCCAGTTTGAATAGGCTTTATAGCCAAAAAACCTTTAAATGCACCATCATTTACTGCCCAAAGGGCACGGGTAAGTGCTGCACTCACAATAGTTTTGCCAACGTCTGTACCAGTTCCAGTAA
Organism: uncultured Desulfovibrionaceae bacterium; assembly: GCA_964370305.1. Classification (GTDB taxonomy): domain Bacteria; phylum Desulfobacterota; class Desulfovibrionia; order Desulfovibrionales; family Desulfovibrionaceae; genus CAYJAD01. Next base: position 2,320 of record CAYJIU010000005.1, on the reverse strand, counting down.
CAAAAATACCCAATGGATTTAACATGTAACAATTTCCAAATTTTGATTCGTCAGCATTTTGCAATCTTCTTCTATGCCATTACCCTTTGTTGTCAAGTAATTACCAGTCATAAGCGCGTTAGCACCAGCTGCAAAAATTTCATATTGCCTATGCCCAAGAACCAAAGGACGTCCACCACAAACACGCAAGGTAGCCTTGGGTAGAACATGTCGAAAAATTGCAATAATGCGCAATGCTTCCCCTGCTGATAAAGGTTTTTGCCTAGCTAACGGCGTGCCTTCATGCGGATGCAAAAAGTTAATTGGTACGTGTAAAATTTTATGTTCACGTAGAGTTAGGGCAAAGTGTATGCGGTCTTCCCAGCTTTCTCCAAGGCCAAAAATACCACCTGCGCACACTTGTAGAGGTGTTTTTTTAGCGTTTAATACAGTGTTTAAACGTGCATCCCATGTTTGGGTAGTACACACCTTCGGATAATATGTGCTACTAGTTTCAAGGTTGTGATGGTAGCGACTAAGGCCGGAATTCTTAAGCAGATCAAAAGCTTTGGGGCTTAACTTTCCCAAGGATGCACAAATGCGTTTTTGCAATTTAAGTGGCAATGCTTCAATTATTTTTGCCAAGCTCTCCACATCTTCCCAAGGCAAAGCTCCGCCACTGGTCACAATGCCCATGCGACGCAGTGGATAATCCATAAGCAAGGCTAGTCGTTCTTGTATTTTGGCTGCACTTAGAAGCTCAAAGGTAGGTGCTTTTGTATGGTGATAAATACTTTGGGAGCAAAAAGCACAATTCATGCTACAATGCCCACTACGCGCATTAATAATAGCGCATAACTCCACATTATTACCAAAAACTTCGTGACGCAATGCTGCTGCTTGCTGGAAAAGGTCTGCTTCTGGAATATGTACAAGGGCTAAGGCTTCTTGCTTGGTGATAGGTATCATAAATACAAAAAATATCGCTAATACTTTAATAAAACAACAAAAAAATCTTACTCAAACTCTACGTCAATTTTGCGCACATTGCCCTTAGCGTCATTAACACGCTTTTTAAACCCATGCCGCCACTCAGGCCCATACAAATGTTGCACCAACCATTCGCAGATATGCAACACGGTTCTTTTGTGTTCAAGACTTAGTAAAACACGCCCAATACCCACCTTACAAGATGGACAACTTACCAAGACTGAGCCTGCATAATTTTGCAGTTTTTGGTCAATATCTCGAATTTTACGCTCACGTAATACATTATAAATATTAGGTGAAGTCATAGCTCCTAAGCCAGACTCGCCACAACACCCCGCAGAAACCACAAAGCTTGCACCGGTGAATTGAGATAATGCATTAAGTAATTTTTCACGGCCTTTGATATTTTGTTCACCGGCCCACTCCCCATGGCATGAACCATGGTATAGACGCGGCGCACCATCAAGATTTGCTGCGGGCTCAATGCTCTGCATTGCCAATTGGGCAACGGTAGTTTGCTCAAGGTTTTGCCCAGCAAAAAACTCCATGCGCTGCAAGCTATCCATACAAGTACCACAAGCTGTGGCCACATATTGCAAATTAAGCCCAGCGGACTTTGCCTCCTCAACCAATGTAAGCAAAGATTTTTTGATACTATCACGATTGCGGCGATAAGGCTTTTCCATACCAGCAGTCAAGAGAGGATAACCACAACAAAGATGCTTTGGCGGCATAATGACACTATGCCCAGCTTTTAACAAAAGCAATATGGATGACATGGCTATGCGATCATAAAATAAAGCTCCACCACAACCGGGGAAATAAAGTACAGCTGGCTTTGAACCATCAGCACCTTCAGGCGTAAATATATGCCCCCGATGCAGCTTTAAAGATTCATAAATATTGGTATACCCAATTTTTGGGCCCTTACTTGCGAAGGCAGGATTTTGAAAACGCGCCCGCCATGATTTAGGCACAAAGTTTAATACTTTATTTTGCGTCTTTTGCCCTAATGAGGCCATTTTTGCAGACTTTGGTATACGCTGTTGAGGTTGTTTTGCAAGCCACGTAAGCATACGTGATTTCAGTGGATGGCCGCCTAAACCTTCATCTTCAAGGGTTTTGCGAAGCATCAAAGCCACTTCACCAGATGGGATTTTAACCGGACAAACAGCAGTGCAACGCCCGCAAGCCGTACAATGCTCAACCATAGCCCGAATATGCCCTAACAATTTTTCATCCAGCCGGCCAGTATTTACTTGAGTATAATAAATGGCTTCCAAAAGCATACCCAACACCATATTTTTATTGCGTGGGTGCCATTGCATGGAGCGTTCAGGATAAGTCATGG
>CAYJIU010000004.1:0-49429 GCA_964370305.1 uncultured Desulfovibrionaceae bacterium | reverse complement strand
GTTTTTTGCATGTTATACTTCTTGATACATACTTTCATTTTGCAAAAAACGAATAGCGGAAGTTAACCCCCCGATGCTGACGCATCGGCCCCCTTGTTGCTGCGCAAGGGGGCAAAGGCACGAAATGCGCAGTGTAATTTGATATTTTAGCAAAATTTTCTTGATAGGAATAATTCATACAAGCGGAATCACGTGTGAGCAAGGGCAAAGGTGCTCCGCGGCATTGCATATACTTGGCTCAAGTTTTGCAATAACCATAACAACTGTCATATAGACGACGGAGATAGATATGCCTTTTCAGTTTAACATGCAAAAAATACTAGACTATCGAGGTCAATTGGAAGAAGAAGCCAAAATAAAATTAGCTGAAGCCCAACGCCTATTTTTGCATGAAGAAGACAGAATGAAGACCCTTAAAGAACAGCTTGCGCAAATGGAAGGAGATTTGTATAAGAATCTTGATGCTGATCATGCTTCGCGCTGGCTATTAGAAAATTTTATTAAGGGATTGCGCGAAGATATCTCCCAAACAACTTTAAGATTACGTCAACTATCCGAACTTGTAGAACAATGCCGCACCTTGGTGATTATGCGTGCAAAAGACTATAAAGTCATGGAAAAGCTTAAAGAAAAGCAGCAGGAGCGTTATTATGTTGCGGAAAAAGAACATGAAAGAAAAATCAATGACGAAACAGCAACCCTCCGCCATGCGATCACAACTTTCTAAAGTTTGTAGCTGGCTTATTTGCTTTGGCTTCATTAAGATTGCCCTGCTTGTAGCTTTGGCTTCAGGCTATTCTTTGCCGGAGTTTGAAGTGCTAAGCTTCCTTAAATTTGAGCAAAGCACAGAGCAAACCCCACTACAAACAGCTGAACTTCCTGCTGATATTAAAGAAGCTGCAATTGCCCCTGCACCTGAGCAAGCAACTGCCGAAGTAGCACCCGTGCTACAAGCTAACCCCCAAGGCTCTGCCGCAGTACACGCAGCTAAACAGCATAAATCTACACCCCTTAAAGAAACACAATTACTAGAAACTACGGTGGCCATGTCTGGCCCTAAAATGCCTCAAAAGCCTGAGCATAAAAGCCCCACATGGTGGAATAATATTTTGTCTTTAAAATCTTTACCATTTCCACGCCTTGGGCTTGACCAAGTGGCTTATGCAGCTACCCTTGATTCTCCCCCTCCACCGGCCATACCCAATGCTGCTGCGCCTACGCCTTTTTCACCACCAGAGCAAAATCAGGCTACAAGCGCACCAACTCCACAAGTTTTACCCGCTGGTACCGCCGGCCCACAGTTGGGTGTTATACAGCCAAACCCCCTTGTACCAAACCCCAATCCGCCAACGCCTAACTTAAATGCCTATGTGCCACCGGAAGATCCAAATCAAATGCAACAAGAACTGGCCCGTCGTGAGCAAGAATTACTCATGCTTAAAAAGCAAACAGAACAACGACTAAAGGAATTGCAAGCCGCTGAACAAAAAGTACAGGGTATGCTTAACGAGGCAAAAACTGTTGAAGGCACTAAAGTTGACACCCTAACCAATATGTATATAAATATGAAGGCAAAACAAGCAGCCAAAGCCATAGAAAGTATGGATGAAAATATTGCTGTCAAAATTTTGTCAAACATGAAGCCCAAGCAAGCTGGGGAAATATTAAGCTATACCAACCCCACAAAGACTGCTGAACTTACTGAAATTTTAAGCCGTATGCAGCTTGGCAATTAAAAAAAACATTTTACGACATTTATAACCTATGAAATATACACGTATTATTACTCTTATACTGACTATGGGTGTTCTCTTGCCCGTGCAACTGTCACTAGCTAATGATTATAGTTTATCTGGCAGCATGGAGCTTGTTGTACCAAAGCCAGCCCAAACTAAAGCCGACGTTGAAGCGGCCCAAAAGTGGTACCCATCTGGTGAACCTCAAGGTGATAAGGGCACCATTTGGGAGCGGGGCACATCTCTTAATGAGCTAAACCGTAGACGCGCGCCGCAAAACCCCAACTCACCGTCTAGCCTAGATACACGTGTAGGTATTGAAAGCCAACTTAAAGGTCTTGCTGAGTACGAGCGCAGTGCAGAAAAAAAACCTTTAAAAATTGCTGACGGGAAAATTCACGGCGACTCCAGCGTGGAAAAAACTTCTTGGAAGTCAAGCATTACCGAGCCTATAAAAATTGATGAACCTGTGCTTAGCTCTCAGCGAAGTGTAGTTGGTGCTTATGCTGACATGGTAGAAGATGAAGACTTCCACATGTCTGCTGGGCCTGAAATACATTTACCTGAGTCTACATCATCTCCCCTTGGTCACAGCGATGACCGTCCAGAAAACTCCGAAATTGGCATGGGTATGAAGCTCATGTGGGGTTTCTAAAAATTTTTTTTCACTCTCAAGTTTTTCTAAACTCCTCCGATAATATTTGATGTAGAAAGTTGGCTTAGGGGTAGGCTTGTTTTACACAAGCTTTAGATTAACACCCCACCTAGCACACTTTTTGCATGGAGCTTTGTAGCCATTATATATGGGTAAGAATTTCCATGTGAGGGTAGATTTATGTCAAATACTATATCTGGCGGAATTTCGTTTTCCGGCATCGGTGGCGGCACCGATTTTAATGAAGTTATAGATAAACTTTACGAAATTGAATCAATTCGCCTAACCGGCCTTGAAGATTCACGTGAAGTGGCTATGGAATCTTATGATGCCATGACCGAGCTCATTAATGCTGTTACAGAGTCTAAAGAAGCCCTCTCCTTACTCAATAACCCTGCAAAATTTTTGCTCAAGCTTGCATCCAGTAGTAATGAAGGCGTTGCTACGGCCACTGCTGATTACGAAGCCGTTGACGGCACTTTTACTGTGGATGTTCAACAACTTGCCACCAATGCCATCTGGGCATCAAAAAGCACCTACGCTAGTCAAACAACTATTGTTAATGATAGTGGTGCTCCAACTACGCTTTCATACACCTACAAGGGCGAAACCCGCGAAATAAACGTACCTGAAAATACCACCCTTGAAGGCCTTGCTTATATGATTAATGAAGATAAGGCTAACCCAGGCGTAAAAATGCAAATTATTAAAGTAGCCGATGGTTATACTTTTCAAATTGCGGGTACTGAGTCCGGCGAAGGTGCAGATCTTGAAATAATTCCTAATTCAAGCCTTGTGGGATTTGGCGGTATGTCCGGTGATTCCAGTATATGGGAGTCTTACGGAGCAGGTATTGACCCAACCCACGCACTTAATGATGGGCAAATGCCAAACGCTGGTTATACTTATACATTTACTTTTGCCGGCAGTAGCGGTGATGAAGTTTATAATATTACCCACGATGTTAACGGTAATCCCTTAAATGGTGGCTCCACCTATGGAGAAATTGCCGCCGCCCTTAATAAAGAATATAGAGATCGTGGCAATACAGGTAGCCTTGCCTCCTTTAGCAATGGTAATTTAAGCATGCCTAATCTCAAAAGCATGACTACCACTGGTGATGGCAACATACCTTCAGAGCAAGTCGCGCCTACTATGTCTGCACAGTTTAACGGAAACTCCGGAACTCCCGTGCATCATCCTGCAACCTACACCTTCCAAACCACCGGTGGGCCCATTCCCATTACCACTGACGAAGGTGATACTCTAGCAAATATATTTGATAAATTAGTAACTGCAGATACAACTGGCACCGTGGGCATGAGCTTTGTGGATAATGGCGATGGCACAAGTACCATAAACTTTCAGGGTATATCTGGTTTGCCGCCAGAGCTTATTTTTACTGAGCAAACAACACCTGCTTATAACTTTTCAACACCAGCCACTGAAAGTGCAGCCGTACAAGCAAATATAATACCTAATAATTTAACCTTCAATATTACTCTTGACGATGGTACAGTGGTAGATCCGCCTTTAAGCATTGCTAACACAGCAAGTTATCAAGATCTTGCCAATGCCATAAATGGGCTATATCCCGGCACAGCCAGCTTTGAAGATGTAGACCCAGCCGACCCAAGCAGAGGACAAAAGCTTATCTTAAATGGTGTTGCATCCTTTAGTTCCTCATCCAGTGAATTTAATGATAATATGAACTTTGGTGGTTCTGTGACTTCGGCCAGCGGCTGGACTGTACAAAATGCTCAAAATGCAGAATTCAAAATTAACAATTTTGCCCATACTTTAACATCAAGCACCAATGATGTAACTGGAGTAATTGAAGGTGTAACCCTAAGCCTAAAAAGCACAGGCACAACTCAAGTGGGTATTGCTTCTGATACCGACTCAGTAAAAGCAAATATCCAAACGGTACTTGATGCTCTAAATGCAGTTATCTTAAAAGTAAAAGATTTAACGGCTATTTCAGAAGAACCCACCAGCACCTATAGCGAAGATGCCACAATCACGGCCTCGGCCCTTTCTGGCGAATATAGCGTGCAGAGTTTTTTATCGCGCATGAAGGGTGAAATCATTGGTAATCCACCTGGTTTCCAAACCATGACTACCGAGGATATTTTCTCCGGTGACTTTATTGCAACCCTATCCCAAATGGGCATAAAAACCGTTGCCGATAAAGATGACCCAAACTTTGGTCTTTTTGCCATAGCTCCATCGGGCAGTGTTGAAGAATTACAAGCATTTGACCAACAACTCTTTGATGAAGCCTTGGCTAATAATATGGAAGATGTAATCAACTTCTTTGCATCTGATGATTCCGGCACCACGTCATCAGATGATTTTGGTTATACCAACCACATTGATGGCATTACCGAGCCCGGCACCTATGATGTTAGATATACCGTCACAGAAGATGCCTCCGGAAACATTTCCACCCAAGTCTTTATCAATAATAAGCTTGCCAGCCCAAGTGATATTAATCCCAATACATATACCGTTGGTGGTGATGGCCCAGAGGCCGGTATTAGTATTACTCTTTATGACTTAGGTGTTGGCGAGCATAGTGGTACAGTATCCATACAGCGTGGTTTAGTGCCCACTATGGAAGATTTCTTCACCAAAGAAATGCAGTTTTATCCCGCAGACCCTGAAGATCCAACCATAGGCCAATCCAACGGTGGGCTTATGATTGCCCAAGATTCTTACAAGCAACTCATTGAAAGCATTGATAATCAAATCTATAACGAAATGGATAGGCTGGAGAGATGGGAGTATAATGAACGCTTAAAATACGCAAGGCTTGATACCTTGCTTGGCGAGTATAATAGCCAGATGGAATATCTAAATAGTCAGTTAGGTCAACTAGGTTAACAAAATTCTTGCAGCATAGTGCAAGAGGTAAAATATAAAGAAAAGAGAGTATTATGAACAAGGCAGCACAAGCGTATTTTCAAACTGGGGTCAGCACCACCGATCAAGGGCAACTCTTACTATTGCTTTATGATGGTGCTTTGAAATTTTTACAACAAGCTAGAGTCAAAATGCTTGAAAAGGACTATGCCGCCAAAGGCATATTAATTTCAAAAGTTATTGATATTGTAAATGAGCTTTCAAGTACACTAAACCTTGAAAAAGGTGGTACGCTAGCAGAAAACCTTAATAATTTGTATTTTTTATGTACAACAAGGCTTTTGCAAGCCAACTTAAAAATGAATGTTGAACAGCTGGATAATGTGGCTGGAATTCTTCAAGGCTTGCGCTCTGCCTATGCTGAAATTATTTCAACGCCGGAAGCAAGGCAAATGTCTGCGCAAATTTCTGCCAAACTCAATAGTGACGCTAGCATGACTCAGCGCAATGCGCATTTAAATGTGAAGTCAACACCCATCCCCGGGTATGCAGGCAAAAAACAAGCCCATGCTGCCTATGGGCAAATGCAAAATACTATGCCTCAACCCCCCACTGGCACTGAGGAATAGTTGATAATTAGTCGACACTGAAAAACCATACAAAACATTGAAAATAAATTATTTTTTAGCAAAAATTGACAAATAAAAATGCCAGAAATAAGGGCATGAAATGCACTTTTCTGGCATTTTTATGGTGCCAAAATACGTTTTTCACGTGACGACTAACGCAATTTTTCTGTAAGAAAAATTGCGCACGGCGTAAAATAAGCCAGAATTAACTTCTGGCGACCCCAAAGGGGTATTTGGAGCCAGTGTGCCTTTCAAAAAGTCATTGAAAAATGACTTTTTCAGCTTCGACTAATTAAATTAAGCCCCCTGCACAATTAAAAAAGCATGGATTGCTTCGTCGCTGCGCTTCTCGCAATGACTTAATATTATAACAAAAGTCATTGCGAGAAGCGCAGCGACGAAGCAATCCATGTATTTTTAGTATTTTAGGAATTTGCAGCACTATTGCCAGCAGAGCTGCCAAGCTGAAAGGCACGAAAATCAATCGCTTCACGACGAAGCAAAGCTACGCCTGCTCTTGATTTTTTGACTGTGATTTTGCCACTCTTACAATTATTTTATTTTTCCACATCAAACACTAAGGCTTCATACCAATAAAGCTGTGCATCTGGTTTTTGCCAACTACCAGCAGGCAGACCTGCCTTAGCGCATAAATTTTCTAAATATGCTTCAAGATTCCAGCCTTGCTCTTGAGCTACCTTGGGTAAGAAAACCCCACTTTTATTACCAAGGCGAAGCAAAAGCCCATGTTGGCCGATTTTAACTTCATTCACATTGGGGCATGGGCTCAGTGGCCCAAGCACAGAAATGGACACATCTGTATTTGGCCATTCATCCACTGTTAGCGGCGGAAAGCGATGGTCGTTAAAAGCAGCAGCATGGGCCATGCGTGCAACATTCACATACAATGGTTCTTGCCCAATCATGGTGCCAATGCAACCACGCAAGCGCCCTTGCTTTTCTAAGGTTACGAAACTGCCTAAATGTTCGTTTAATATGCCCTCAACCTTGGATGGAACTTCCACACCCTTACCAGCAAGGCTAGCTGAAATGGCAAAACAGGCAATTTTGCCAAGGTCTTTTTGCTCATCATCGCTTAGGGAAAATGTTACAGACATAAAACCCCCTCCTAAAAAAAGGACCCTGCACAATTATTTTTCAGTCCCATTTTGGTGCTTTCACAGTAAATTTACATTTTCTGAAAATTTACTGACACAGGACAAAAAACATAAGAATCAGCTACTTACTGGCGCAAGTGAATTGCGCAGAGGTCTCATAAAATTACTGCAAAACTTCCAACGTAGCTTCGGCAATTTGTAGCTCTTCATTGGTAGGAATAATAAGCACTGGGATCTTGGATTCAGGCTTACTAATTGCCCTTGCCTCCGAGCGGCGAATGGCGTTTTCTTCAATATTTAGGACAATACCAAGTGGCTCTAAGCCCTCACAAACTGCGGCCCGCACAAAGTCATCATTTTCACCAATGCCGGCAGTAAAGACTATGGAATCAACACGCCCTAAGAGGAAGAAATATGAGCCAAGTAGTTTTTTAATGCTTCTGGTGAGCATATTAAAGGCAAGCTCGGCCTTTGCATCACCTTTTTCACGCATGGAGTGCAAATCACGCATGTCATTGGTACCACAAATACCAAGGATACCAGATTTTTTATTCAACATGGTATCCACATCTTTGGCGGATAAATTCATTTTTTCCATAATATATGGGATGATTGCGGGGTCAATTGTGCCAGAACGTGTGCCCATCATTAGCCCTTCAAGCGGAGTTAGGCCCATGGATGTATCAATGCAAATGCCGTCTTTGACCGCAGTCATAGATGAACCATTGCCAAGATGCATGGTAATGCTGTTGAGCTCAGCAAGGGGTTTATTTAAAAATTCAGCGGTTTTTTTGGCTATATATTTGTGCGAAGTGCCATGAAAACCATAGCGGCGTATATTTAAATTTTCATATAATTCATAGGGTAATGGATAAATATATGCAGGTGGTAGCATAGTTGCCCCAAACTCAGTATCAAATACCCCCACATTGGGCACACCAGGCAAAAGCTTTTCCACCACCTCAACACCCATTAAATTCGCCGGATTATGCAAGGGGCTTAAAGTATAATATTTGCGCACAATGTCTTTTACATTATCATCAAAGAGCATGGGACGAGTGATATCTTCACCTCCATGCACAACCCTATGTCCCACAGCAAATATTTCATCCTTACTCTTAATAACACCCTTATCTGCGTGGCTAAGTAGGGCTATCACTTCTTCCATGCCTTCCACATGGGTTGGGAATTGTTTTTCGATAATAAGTTTTTCTTCTTTATCGGAATCCGGCGCGATTTTGTGGGTTAATTTACCCATACTATCACCAATGCGCTCCACAACACCAGCGCAAAGAACCACTTTTTCCGTCATTTCAAAAAGTTGATACTTGCAGGAAGATGAACCTGCATTTACTACTAATATCTTCATTCAAATCATCCTTAAATGTTTTTAGAAGCGCGGATTGCCACGCCACCACTCACTCTCAGAGGCTTGTCACCATAAAAATCCTGACAGCAGTTGATACCTTCAATGCCCTACTTTGAAGCTGAGGCCTGAACTGCCGTTATGGCCACAGTATTTACAATATCAGCCACGGTGCAACCGCGTGATAAATCATTCACCGGTTTATTTAATCCCTGCAATACAGGGCCAATGGCTATAGCATCGGCAGCGCGTTGCACGGCTTTATAAGTATTATTACCAGTGTTTAAGTCAGGGAAGATAAATACCGTTGCTTGCCCGGCTACTTGGCTGTTGGGCAATTTGGTAAGGGCCACTTCTTTGTCTATGGCCGCATCATATTGCATGGGCCCTTCCAGCAATAAATCTGGAGCAAGCTTTTTGGCAATTTCTGTGGCTTCGACCACAATGTCCACATCGGCACCCTTACCCGACGTACCAGTGGAGTAAGAAAGCATAGCCACGCGTGGCGTAATGCCAAACACCGAAGCAGTATGCGCAGAGGCAATGGCAATTTCTGCCAATTGTTGAGCCGTAGGGTTGGGGTTAACGGCACAATCACCAAAGGCTAACACCCTATCTTTTAAGCACATTAAAAATACCGATGATACAATGGAACACCCCGGTTTTGTTTTTATAAATTCAAAGGCTGGCCTTATGGTATGGGCGGTAGTATTGATAGCACCAGAAACCATGCCATCGGCATGATTTTTATGCACCATCATGGTGGCAAAATATGTGCAGTCGCTCATACGGTCTTGTGCTTGCTCTAAGGTCATGCCCTTGGCTTTACGCAGCTCATAGTAAGTTTCTGCATAATCAGCAAAATTCGGAGAAAGATCTGGTTGCATAATAATAGCATTATCAAGCTCAAGCCCAAGCTCGGCAATCTTTGTACCGATGCGGTCAGCATTACCAAGGAGGATAATTTCCGCCACATTACGCTGCAATAAAATATTCGTAGCTCGTAAAATGCGCTCTTCGTGCCCTTCTGCAAGTACAATGCGCATTTTACTCTGCCTTGCGCGTTCAATTAAATCAAATTCAAACATCATGGGCGTTACCCGTGACGGTTTATCGGTAATAATGCGTTTGGCAATTTCTTTGGAATTGATATGCCGCTCAAAGTGACCAAGGGCAACGTTGATTTTTTGCAAATTATCAGGCTCAATACGCCCATATAATTGAGAAAGCATTTGTACAGTTTTATAGGTATGGTCTGATGTAAGCAAAATGGGCACGGGCACACCAGTCCAACCTTCTAGGAGTTGATGTACGTTTTTAGGTAGCGCAATACCACCGGTTAAAAGTACACCAGAAATATTATGATAACCAGAAGATACGCGTGATGCAATGGATGCAAGTACAATATCTGTTCTATCGCCGGGGGTGATAATTAAATGTCCATCAGAAATATAATCTAAAAAATTATGCACCTGCATGGCAGCAATTAAATAGTCGCCCACCAATGTGTCCATGCGTTGCCCACCGTATAGCACCTTGGCATTAAGCCATTTTGCAACGTCAGACATAGTGGGCTTACCAAGGGTTGGCTCATCGGGCACGGTAAATATAAGAGGTTGTTTTTCAGCACTTTTTACACTAACTCCGGCCATCAAATCATCGCGTTCTGTAATGGATAAGTCTGCCCTATTGATAACAACAGATAAAATATCCACATTTTTTTCTTCTAATTGGTCTATAACAGCTTGAGTGCTATCGATAATTTCATCAATATTTTTATGCGCACCATTAACCACAACCATCAAGGAGCAACCAAGGTTGGCCGCAATATCGGCATTTAATTCAAATTCAAAGGCTATGTCTTGGCCCAAAAAGTCTGTACCTTCGCAAATTACAAAGTCATTAGTATCTGCGAGAGCGTGAAATTTTTGTAATATATTTGCAATAACAGATTTGCGCTGACCATTGTTTATTAAGTGCCTAGCCTCGTCAAGAGTATAAACAAATGTATCAGTATAAGCTTGGTCAAGCTTAAAATGGGTGAGCATAAGATGTGTATCGTGGTCTTTATCATCAAATATTGGTTCATTAATGATGGGTCTAAAAAAAGCAACTTTGCCCATGCTGCGCGTTAAAAGGTGCATCATTCCAAGAGCAATGGCAGATTTGCCCGAACGAGATTCCGTAGCAGTTACATATAAACTTTTATACACGCGGCCTCCAAGCTTTTGTGCTGCTCCCATTCAAGCCCATAGGACATTGCTATGGCAAAAATGGCATATACTGTAATTTTTTAAGGGTAATAATCTTGATTATTAAACCCCCGAAATACACAATATATTTCGGGGGTTATTTATTTTATTATACTTCGCCTATGCCCGGAAGCTCCGACAAAAGCTTATAATGCTTATAGCGATTAAGGTATTCTTTTTCCAAATTAGCCTTAAGCTCTGGAGAAGCCTTAGGATCAATCTTATCTAAGGCGGCGTAGCGTGTTTCACCCATGAGGAATTCTTGAATGGTTCCGTCAGGTGCTTTGCTTTCAAGCACAAATGGGTTTTTACCTTCGGCTGCCCACTCAGGATTATAACGGTATAGTGGCCAGTAACCAGTGGTTACTGCAAGCTTGCCTTCCTCCATGGTTTTGCCCATGCCCTTGCGTATACCTTGGTTAATACAAGGTGAATATGCAATGATTAATGATGGGCCTTTATAGGCTTCGGCCTCACGAAAAGCCTTTAGCACTTGTTGCTTATCAGCACCCATGGAAACGGAGGCCACATATACATAACCATAGCTCATGGCCATGGCCCCAAGGTCTTTTTTGCCAATACGCTTACCGGCAGCAGCAAATTTTGCAATGGAACCTAGCGGTGTGGCTTTGGATGCTTGACCGCCAGTATTGGAGTAAACCTCTGTATCCATTACTAAAACATTTATATCTTCACCAGAGGCAAGCACATGGTCAAGGCCACCATAACCAATATCATAGGCCCAACCGTCACCACCAAAGACCCAAATACTCTTCTTGGTGAATAAATCATCCATGTGCCAGATTTCATGGGCAAGGGGATGGTCTACACCACTTAGATTACCAAGTATTTCTAGGCCATACTCTTGGGATGCTTGGGCATCGTTCATATTTTCAAGCCAAGCCTTACAAGATTTAGCTAAGTCTTTGCTAATACCCTTAACAGCACTTAACTCACTAACACGCTCGGCAAGTAGGTTGCGGCGCTGTTGATATGCCATTTCAATACCAAAGCCGAATTCTGCGGCATCTTCAAACAGGGAGTTACCCCACGCTGGCCCATAACCGTCCTTATTGGTGGTATAGGGGGTAGTGGGTGATGAAGCACCCCAAATGGATGAACAACCTGTAGCGTTGGCAATAATCATGCGATCCCCAAACATCTGGGTTAGCAACTTAACATATGGCGTTTCACCACAACCAGCGCAAGCTCCGGAAAACTCATGCAATGGTTGTTGCAATTGTGAGCCTTTAAGGGTGTCACGTGGCATTAAATCATCTTTTAAGGCTATGTTTTCATCGGCAAAATCTAGGTTGGCCACTTGGGCGTCGAGTTGGCTTTCAAGCGGCTTCATTACAAGAGCTTTTTGTTTGGCAGGGCACACTTCAGCGCAAGAGCCGCAACCTAGGCAATCTTCAGCATAAACTTGCATGCGGAATTGTAAGCCTTTTAACTCCTTACCGTTAGCATCTTTAGTGGCAAAAGTTTTGGGAGCACCCTTGAGTTCTTCTGGCGTTGCCAAAATAGGACGAATGGTTGCATGCGGGCACACAAAGGAGCATTGGAAGCATTGAATACAATTATCCACTTGCCACTCAGGCACAGCAATGGCCACAGCGCGCTTTTCAAAAGCTGCGGTACCAAGCGGCATTAAACCGGCTGGATCCATAGCAGAAACTGGCAATTTATCACCTTGTTGGGCCAATATGGGTTTAACCACCTGAGTAATGTAGGCTGGCTCGTCAAGATTTTGCATAGTATCATCTGTAGCTTTTGCCCAAGATGCTGGGTACTTAATGGCTTCTAAAGAGTCCAAAGCCTTATCTACGGCTGCAATATTCATATTAACAATTTTATCGCCCTTGGAGCCATAAGTATCCTTAATGGAAACTTTTAAGAGATCCACAGCTTTTTTGAAGTCAAGCACATTGGCAAGCTTAAAGAACGATGTTTGCATAATCATATTAATGCGTCCGCCAAGGCCCACCTCAGTAGCCACCTTTACAGCATCAACATTGTAGAATTTTAATTTTTTACTGGCAATGGTGCGCTTCATATGGGCTGGTAAATTCTTTTCCATATCTTTAAGCGACCAATTGGAATTTAAGACAAATGTTCCGCCTTCTTTAATGCCATCCAATATATCATATTGGTTCACATAAGCGGCCTTATGACAAGCAATGTAATCGGCCTGAGTAACTAGGTAGGATGACTTAATTTGCTCCTTACCAAAACGTAAGTGGGAAACAGTAAAACCACCAGATTTTTTAGAGTCATAGGCAAAGTAAGCTTGGGCATACATATCTGTATTGTCGCCAATGATTTTAATTGCTTGCTTATTTGCACCTACGGTACCGTCAGCACCTAATCCAAAAAATTTACATTGCACAGTACCAGCAGGAACGGTGGATATTTCTTCTTCCACATCAAGAGAGGTAAAGGAAACATCATCCACAATACCCACGGTAAAGTGATTTTTAGGGCCAGCTGAAAGCATATTATCAAATACAGCTTTAGCCATGCCGGGGGTAAAGTCCTTTGAACCTAGGCCATAACGTCCACCCACGATGGTTGGAATTTCACCGCGCTCAAGATATGCTGTGCAAACGTCTTGATATAATGGCTCGCCAAGCGCACCCGGCTCCTTAGTACGATCAAGCACAGTAATGGTGCTAGCAGTTGCTGGGATGGCACGCAAAAGATGCTCAGTGGAAAATGGACGGAATAAACGAACCTTAACCAAGCCCACGCGCTGACCTAGGGTATTGTTTAGGTAGTCCACGGTTTCTTCAATAACTTCACATGAAGAAGCCATGGTGATGACAATGCGGTCAGCCTCAGGATGGCCCACATAATCAAACAATTTATAATGGCGGCCGGTAATGGCGGCAACCTTCTTCATACATTCTAATACAACACCGGGCACAGCTTCATAATAAAGGTTAGCAGCTTCACGGTTTTGGAAATATATATCTGGATTTTGCGCTGTACCGCGAATATGCGGATGCTCAGGGTTCATGGCACTGCTGCGAAATTCCTCCACCTTATCCCAATTTACTAGGGGGCGGATGTCTTCATAGTCAATAACTTCAATCTTTTGAACTTCGTGAGATGTGCGGAAACCATCAAAAAAGTGTAAGAAAGGTACAGAAGATTCAATGGCGGCTAAATGCGACACTAAGGCAAGATCCATGGCTTCTTGCACAGAGGCTGAAGAAAGCATGGCAAAACCAGTTTGACGACAGGCCATAACATCTTGATGATCACCAAAAATTGACAAAGCATGCGCCGCAAGAGCACGGGCCGATACGTGAAAGACACCGGGTAAAAGCTCACCGGAAATCTTATACATATTTGGAACCATAAGTAAAAGACCTTGAGATGCAGTAAATGTCGTGGTCAGCGCACCAGCAGCTAGTGAACCATGCACAGCACCGGCGGCACCGGCTTCAGATTGCATTTCACGAACAACTAATTTTTGACCCATAAGGTTTTTGCGACCCATGGCGGCCCAATCGTCAGCTAGCTCACCCATAACCGAAGACGGAGTGATGGGAAAAATAGCCGCCGTATCAGCTAAGGCATAGGCAATGTGTGTTGTGGCGGTATTGCCATCCATAGTTTTCATCTTTGCCATAATACTCTCCTTTGCGCCTTGTGGCATAGTACTATATTCTTTGTTTTTAGACTTAAAAAAACAAAAATTTCAATCAAGCCAAAAAAATTTTTATCTACACCTAAAATTGCTCTAAAATTATAAAAATGGCATGTCCATTTTATACAATTTTATGCTAACACATTGGCGAATCATACATTATTGATGCCAATTAATTTTTTAAGATACTGACAATGAAATATAATTTGACCTTGAGTAAGAGCCCATACCACAAAATATCTACATTGTCATGTGCTATTGCTCTAGCTCTACCACAAACTGTTTGAGCGCACAACCTATTTTTTAGTCCTGCCGAATATTAAATCTAATTTTTTTATTTTTTGGGATAACGTATTGAAAGTAACGTCAAACCGCCGGCAGGTGCCGTGGGGGGAGCATCCTTGCGAATACCGCTAGCTATGAGTGGGGGCACATCTTCTGCTTGCATATTATCACGTCCAATGGCCACCAAAAGTCCGGCAATATTACGTACCATTTGCTTCAAAAATCCATCGGCAGTTATGTTTAGCGTCCAAATATATTCTTGGAATTGCTTGGGTGCCCAAGGGCAACCTGCGTCTAGGCTTACGCCATAAATCATGCGTGTGGTATCTTCAATGGGAGTTCCGCTATTTTGAAAACATGCAAAATTATGCCGGCCACGTAAATGTGCAAGGGCCTTGTTCATGGTGTTTATATCAAGGGGGCCACAATCCCAAACAAAGGGGCGTAAACGTGGGGGCACAAATGCTCTATCCGTCCAAAATGTATATGCATAAGTCTTACTTTTGGCATCAAATCGGCTATGAAAATCATCCGCCACCTGCTCTATACTAAGCACACTTATATCTGCTGGCAAAGTTGTATTAAAAATGCGTTGCCAATCAAGATTTAATTTATCTTCGGCAATATCAAAGTGGGCCACTTGCCCCTCAGCATGCACACCACTGTCAGTACGCCCAGCACCATGCACCCGTACCAAGGAGCCCACAACACTTTGCAAAACTTTTTCCAGCTCGCCTTGGATGGTTAGGCCATTATCCTGAATTTGCCAGCCACAATAATTTGTACCCACATAGGCTATATTAAGCTTTAATCTTGGCATTTTTATCTCTACTTACTTCGAAAATGTATTTATTTTCTTATTTGTTCAATTAGCTGCGTAGTGGAAAACCCTTGCAATAGTGGTAAGCTAACCACAAGCCCACCATAACTTTGTACAATATCATTACCCACAATATCTTCCACTGGCCAGTCCCCACCCTTAACTAGTACTTGTGGCCGCAAAAACTCAATAATATTATACGGGGTTGGCTCATCAAAGCTTGTTACATAGTCAACACTGCTCACATGCGCCGCCATAAAAGCCCGTACATCCAAAGTATTTATGGGTCTATCTTCCCCTTTGCCCAAGGTTTTTACCGAGGCATCGGTATTTAAGGCAAGAATTAAAATATCACCCAACATCTTGGCCCGTGCCAGCAAATCCACATGTCCAGGATGCAAAATATCATAGCATCCATTGGTAAACACCACGCGCAAAGACTCATGCTTAAGACGTAGCCGCGCTAGCTCGGCACCAAGGGTACCGGCGTCTAAAATCTTAGGGTGAGGGAGGCTTAACCTTTGCGTTTTAATGTGGGACATGATCCAAAAATCACCAATTCCAACCATTGCATGGCAAATGCAAGACATGCTTCATCATTGGAGATAATAAGTTCACATTGCTCGGTGCTAATTTCCAATTTAGAAAATATTTTCATCTCAGCCAAAAAGTCACGGAATCTATCTAATTGATATAAACACAAAATAATCATGGTCGCCATTTTGGGCGAAACCGGTTCCCCCGTATCTTTGACCTTAGCCATAATGCGCATATAGTGGTCATTGGAGTCATTATACGGCTCAAGACCTTGGTCTTGCAACCATTCATGAGCAGTCCATTCTCGTCCGGCATCAAAACCGCGACAGTGCTCTTCTTGCACAATGAAAAACCGCTCCACCACTTCGCCATCTTTACCCACCTTGGTACCTCGCCCCAATGGATATGTACGACAAGCTCCGGGCCTATCTTCATAAATGGAGCAACCAGCGGGGGTTACAAAGGGGCAAGGTTCATCTGGTCTTGATTCCATCCTAAGCAAGGGTAAGGGAAAACCAGTATCGGGGAATGAACGCATTTGCGTATATGTTTTTAAGAATTCATCACTCTTTAATTCAAGATTTTTGCATACTCGCAGCACATCATAAGGCGTTAGCGGCAAGGTCAACTCTGCACAGCAACGGTTAAAACATGGCACCTTTTCATTGCAGGCAAAAAGAAAACGCTCACCATCTACAAGCTCGGGTAAGGAATCCAAAAAAGCTTGAGATGTATCTGGTTTTTTATCATCTTCCATGTTTGTTCCTTATTTTAGTTAATGCTGAAAAGCACACTTCCACGTATTTTTCAAAAATTTATTGCCTACAAAAGTCGCTTTACACGAACAGAAAATAAATTTTTGCTCGCTTGCACACGTCAGCGTAAAATTATTTTTTTGAGCGAATTACTATTAAATTACCTTGTTAAGGGCATATTCCAAAATACCCTCAGCTCCGGCTGCCCTAAGTTTAGGGATGAGATCACGCACAATATCCTTACCCACAACAGTTTCCACTGAAAGCCATGTCTTATCGCGCAAGGGCGAAACTGTAGGCGAATTCAATGCTGGTAAAAGATCCAACAAGGCATCAAGGTTTGCAGCTGGTGCATTTAACTTCAAGCATACCAAAGCCTCAGCCCTTAATGCACCTTGCAAAAGTAAATCTATTTGTTCAATTTTACTACGTTTGAATGGATCATTCCACGCATCTTTATTGGCCACAAGCACGGTATTACTACACATAAGTTCATCAATAATACGCAAACCATGAGCGCGAATGGTAGTACCAGTTTCAGTCACTTCCACAATACCATCGGCTAAACCATCAACAACCTTGCCTTCCGTTGCACCCCATGAATAAAAGATATTTACATCAATACCCTTTTTTTCAAAATACTTACGTGTGGCACCTTCAAGCTCAGTGGCAATGCGCTTACCGGCTAAATCTTCAGGCTTATGGTATGGTGAATCCCCAGCCACAGCTAGCACCCAGCGCACCGGACGATTAGAAGACTTTGAGTACACAAGATCAGAAACCTTAACCACATTATCTAAGGCATCGGTTTCTATTAACCAATCATGACCAGCAAGACCCACATCCAAAATGCCATTCATGACATAAATACCCATTTCTTGCGTACGACAGAGGGATACACTAATTTCTGGATCGTTTATTTCTGGAAAATAATTACGATTATGCTTGCGTATGCGCCAGCCTGCCCGCTCAAAAAGATTTACGGTTGCATCTTCAAGCGAACCCTTAGGCACACCAAGTTTTAAAACATCTGCTATCATTTATATATCTCCTTCGGATCAAAAACCAAGGGGGCGCATTGTTCCACAGCCCCATCTTTCAGTTCACGATAAAAACAAGAACGATAACCCTTATGACAGGCCGCACCGCCCTTTTGCTCCACCAGCAAAATAACAGCATCGCTATCACAGTCAAGCTTTATGGAGCGCACAATCTGCACATGGCCGGAAGTACCACCCTTATGCCACAGTGTATCACGGCTACGGCTGTAGTAATGTGCCTCACCGCTGGTTAGGGTTTTTTCCCACGCTTCTACATTCATCCAAGCAAGCATCAAAACCTCACCAGTAATTGCATCTTGAGTAATGGCTGCCACAAGTCCATTGGCCTTGGTAAAGTCGGGGGTAAAGTTTGCTAAATTATATTCATCGGTCATATTATGTCCATTTTTTATTGCTTAAGCCCTAAAACTAACGCATGGCCGCGCGTACTTCGGCAACTCTTTCCACTATATCTTGCGCGCCCACCAATTCAGAAACCAGCGCACAACAATTGCCACCATGCTTGACTACTTCATTAATATTATGCCGCTTTATGCCACCAATGGCCACAAAGGGCAAAGAAATATTTTTTGCCACAAAGTCCAGATATTCATAACCTACAGGAGCGCAAACATCTTCCTTAGTTTGGGTGGCAAAAATTGGCCCAACGCCAATATAATCTGCCCCCAAAGCCACGGCTTCTCTGGCTTGCTCTGGATTATGAGTGGATAGCCCAATTATTTTATGCGGCCCTACCAATTTGCGCACTTCGCCCAAGGGTAAATCCTCTTGGCCAATGTGTACGCCATCGGCATCCACCAGAATAGCTATATCTATATGATCATTAACAATAAAACACGCACCGGCCGCGTGGGTCATGGATCTTAACTCTTGACATTGCCGCAACATCTCACCGGCTTTTAATTTTTTTTCACGATATTGAATAATTTTTACCTGTGCATTAAGCAAGGCTTGCACCACCTCAACCACAGAGCGGCCAAGGCTTAAATTAGAATCCGTCAAGGCATAAATATCTGTTTGATTAGGTAACACTACAGGCATATCGCTACTTCACCCTTTGGCTTAATAAACAATTATCTTGCATATCTAGCACAGAAAATTCACCATCGGCATAAAAAGCGTAAGACCTAGCATAGCCTTGCTTGGGCAATGTTAAGCTACCAGGATTCCACCAATAAATATGTTTATAAGCTTCAGCACGG
Organism: uncultured Desulfovibrionaceae bacterium; assembly: GCA_964370305.1. Taxonomy (GTDB): domain Bacteria; phylum Desulfobacterota; class Desulfovibrionia; order Desulfovibrionales; family Desulfovibrionaceae; genus CAYJAD01. The sequence continues at coordinate 30,493 of CAYJIU010000004.1, read as the reverse complement.
GGCACATGAGTATGCCCTGTTAAGATGATGCTGCCCTCTGCCACACGGGCAAAGTCCGGTGGTGGATAGTCATATTCGTGCCCATGCGATGCTAAAATAGCCAGCCCATCGGCATAAATCCAACTTTGTTCTACCAAGGGAAAGGGGAGTAAGCTTTCATCCACCTCAGCGTCACAATTGCCACGTACGGCAAGGGTTCTCACATTTAAATCCCCAAGCATATTAGCCACATCTCGAGGAGTATAGCTCAAGGGCAAGGGGTTTCTTGGCCCGTGATATAAATAATCACCGAGCAAGACGCATAAATCTGGCTGCAAAGTTTTTACTTTATTTTGTAAAAAAATCGCACTTTCTGGTGAACCATGTAGGTCAGAAGCTATGAGGATACGCATGATAACTCATCTTTGTTTATGGTTTTAGCTTCTTCCATGAGCATGATGGGTATGTCATCGCGGATGGGAAACATTAAGGCGCAAGCCACACAAATTAGCCCCACATCCTTGCCATCTTCTTGTTTTAGGGTGAGGTCACCGTGGCAACGTGGGCAAGCCAATATTTCTAAAAGTTGTTTGTCCATAGGTATTCCTTAAAATTCTTACATTCAAGACCCGCATAATTATGCAGAGGGCAGCGTTTGTCAACGATATATATATTTGCTATAAGACATCAACACAAAGGAAACATCATGCAGTATATTGATTTACACACACATACATGCGCTTCTGACGGAAGCAACACCCCAAGCGAACTTATAAAAAAGGCCGCCGCACTTGGATTGCGCGCCGTTGCCATCACTGACCACGACACCCTAGGCGGACTAGATGAAGCCGAAGCCCAAGGGCAAATTAGCGATATTGAAGTCATTCGCGGTTGTGAACTTTCTGTACAATCTGAATGCGGTGAGTTGCATATCCTAGGTCTATGGATTGATAAACAAGCCCCAAAGCTTGAGCAAACTTTAGAAATGCTTCGCCAATATCGCACCGACCGCAACAAAATTATTGTGGATAGATTAAAAAGCCTAGGGGTCAACATAGATTATGACGATGTGCTACAAGTGGCAGGTGGCGATACTGTAGGGCGACCACACATTGCCACTGTGCTTATGCAAAAAGGTTATGTTTCCTCTGTCAATGAGGCATTTTCAGGCTACCTTGGCTCCAAGGGCAAGGCATATGAACCCAAGAAAATCTTATCCATAGAAGAAGCCATGGCTCTTTTGAGTGAATATTCTGCCACCATTTGCCTAGCTCACCCCGGGCTTATTTCCTGCTCCAAAGAATGGCTGGATAATATGTTGGGATACTTAAAAACATTAGGTTTATCAGCCATTGAAGCATATCACAGCACGCATAGTCGCGCCGATGAAGCTTTATGCGTGAAATTAGCCAAAAAACATGGGCTTGACCTTAGTGGCGGCTCAGATTATCACGGCGACAGCAAGCCACACATACATTTAGGTGTTGGCAAAGGAAATCTGCGCATTTCTGTAGAAATACTTCATAAATTAAAACAAAGACGCATTGCAAAAGGCTTGCCCGTATAATTTTATGAACACACAATTTATCCCTGAGCTTTTAGCCCCTGCTGGCACCATGGAGCAACTAGAGGCCGCCGTACTGTATGGTGCTGACGCTGTCTACCTTGGCGGCACAGCTTCCCTTAGAGCTGCGCGCACTTTTAGCGGCGATACCTTAACCAAAGCCCGCGCCATTACCCGCGCCAAGGGTGTGCAACTTTATTTTTGTTGTAACGCCTTTCCGCGCCAACACGGATGGGCAAAGGCCATGCAAAATTTAGAAGAAGGTGCTAAAGCCGAAGTTGATGCTTATATTATTGCCGATGTAGGAGTATTTAACTTGGCAAGAAAGCACTTTGCCCACATCCCCATACATGTTTCCACTCAAGCCAATACTTGCAATGAAGGTAGTGTGCAATTTTGGCAAGAACATGGCGCCACAAGGGTAAATATGGCTCGTGAGCTTAGATTTTCAGAAATAAGTTCCATTAAAAAAGCTTGTCCTAGCATGGAGGTTGAATGTTTTGTGCATGGTGCACAATGCCTTGCCATATCAGGGCAATGTCTGCTTTCGGCATGGCTTAATGACCGCCCAGCCAACGAGGGCCAATGCACCCAGCCTTGTCGTTTTCAATATCGACCCATGCCTGAGCAAAGCCTGATTTTAGAAGAATCCATGCGTCCAGGGCATGAACTTTGGGAAGTAACTCAAGATGATGGGGGATTTTCTGCTGTATGGTCTCCAGAAGATTTGTGCCTTCTCTACTTTGTGCCATGGTTTGTGCGTCAAGGCATAGACTCCCTTAAAATAGAAGGTCGCATGCGCAGCGGGGGTTATGTTGCCCATGCCGTTAGCGTTTATAGGCAAGCCCTAAACCTTTGCAAAGAAGGCATTACAAGGCAAGAATGGCGCGCAGCCTACCCTGCTATGCTTGAAGAGCTTAGCCTTGGAGCAGTGCGCGCCCTTGGTTCTGGTTTTTTTGTGCCCAAGCATCAAGTTTTTGCCAAGGCCCCCATACGCAAGGCCAAATCTTCGGTTTTAGCCAGATTGGAAGAGGAAGAAAAGCCAGGCACATGGCGCGTAAGTGTGCGTAGTCAATGGGATAGCAGCACAAATATTTGCCTTATGCTACCAGATGGTAAGCGCGTAGAACTTGGGCCAAAAGAATATACCCTTGAAAATCACAAACAAGAACGCGCAAACTTAGTCCATTCAGGAACCGAGGCCAAATTTATGTGCGATGTAAGCAACTTATGTTCAGGCATATATGTAGAAATTAAGAAATAATTAAATATATCAAATATATATATTAAAAATATTGCCTATTGATTTTTATTGCACATTGGCATAATGCTAAACGTTCTTTCAGATTGATTACAAATATTTTTCACCGCTGATATATTCAGCATACACTTATTATTTATGACGCAGGAGAACATTGGTGGAACCAAGGGATCAACAACCAAAGCGCAAGCCCATTAAAATTGCAAGTAAGTCACCACATGTGGAGTATTTTACTCCCATGTTGGAAAGCTTTGCCGCACGCGATGACCTTAATGAAGTAGTTAAAAATCGTGTGGTCAAATCTTGCGACCTCTTAGATCAAGGTGTACCCCTCTTCCCCAATGATTTTAAGAAAGAGCACAATGTTCAAGACATTATTGATGCCTTTGAAAACCATGATGAAGCAGCCCTTGAAGTCATAGAGCAAACTCATAAATTCGCCATAGCCGGACGCATTATGGCTTTGCGCTCCTTCGGCAAGGCCACATTCTTTCACCTTATGGATCAGAGCGGGCGCATGCAATGCTATGCCGTAAAAGAAGACCTTGGCGAAGTTTACGCCATTTTTAGAAAGTTTGACATTGGTGATATTGTTGGCGTTATTGGGCATCTTTTCCGCACCCAAACTGGTGAGCTTACGATATATTGTGAGTCTGTCCGCTTACTTGCGCGTTCCATGCGCCCCTTGCCAGAAAAATATCACGGCCTAAAAGACATGGAAACACGCTACCGCCAGCGTTATGTGGATTTATTAGTTACCCCAAAATCACGTGATATTTTCCAAAAGCGCACTCAAATTGTGAGTGAACTCCGTAAATTTATGGAAAACAAAGGTTTTTTAGAGGTAGAAACCCCCATGATGCAACCTATTGCCGGTGGGGCCACGGCAAAACCATTCACCACTCATCACAATGCACTGGATATGCAGCTATATATGCGTATTGCTCCGGAGTTGTATCTTAAGCGTCTTCTTGTGGGTGGTTTTGAAAAAGTCTTTGAAGTTAATCGTAATTTCCGCAACGAAGGTATTTCCACAAGGCATAATCCAGAATTTACCATGTGCGAATTTTACTGGGCCTATGCCACTTATGAGCAATTGATGAGCCTGACTGAAGAGTTATACGGGCATTTAGCTGAACAAGTTTGTGGGAGCACACACATAACTTATCAGGGTCAAGAAATAGATTTAACTCCGGGCACATGGAAACGATGTACTTTTTATGAATCATTAGAAAGCATCGGCGGGCATAGTCCTGATTTTTATAATGATATAGATAGAGTGTATAAATATGTTCGCGATAGGGGCGAAAAAGTGCCCGATGGCGAAAGCTTGGTCAAACTTCAAACTAAATTATTTGATTTGGATGTGGAGCCAAAGTTAATTCAACCCCATTTTATTTATCACTATCCAACGGAAATATCACCATTATCTCGTAGGAATGATGAAAATCCGCATGTGACAGATCGCTTTGAATTATTTATCACGGGTAGAGAAATGGCCAATGCTTTCTCAGAGCTAAATGACCCCATGGATCAACGTTCACGCTTTGAAGCCCAAGTGCGAGAAAAAGAAGCCGGTGACGAAGAAGCTTGCTCCATGGATGAAGATTACTTGCGCGCTCTTGAATATGCTATGCCTCCGGCTGCTGGTGAGGGTATTGGTATAGATAGGCTGGTTATGCTTTTAACCGACAGTCATTCCATACGTGAGGTTATACTCTTCCCGCTCTTAAAACTTGAAGCTTAACCCGCTAACTACGATATTTTGCTGATTTGTGCCTGCAAAATTATAATAAAATGACAAAAAAAACATCAAATCTTACCTTTGAGCTTTTTATTGCTCTGCGCTACCTTTTTTCCAAGCGGAGGCAGACTTTTATTTATATTATTTCCATCATGTCCATCTTGGGTGTAGCCCTTGGAGTAGGAGCATTGGTGGTGGTACTTGGCGTATATAATGGATTTACTACTGATATTCGTGATAAAATCCTTGGAGCTAACGCTCATGCTATCGTCATGTCATATATCCCCGGATCATTAGACCATTCAGAACAAATAATGCAAAAAATCCTTGCAACTCCTGATGTTATTGGGGCAACTCCTTTTTTATATACTGAGGTTATGCTCTCCTCACCCAATGGGGTAAAGGGGCTTGTTTTGCGCGGTATTGATACCAATACGGCTCCGGAAGTTTTATCAATATTGCGCAATATGCAATCTGGCTCCATAGCTGGCCTTGTGCAAAGTGATACAAAATCAAAAATTCCTGGTATCATCATAGGTGCTGAGCTTGCTAAACGCTTAAGTTTGGGTGTTAATAGTAGGGTAAATTTGCTTTCGGCTTCGGGGCAAAAATCCACAGCTGGATTTACGCCCACCATAAAGCCTTTTAAGGTGGTTGGAATTTTCAAAACGGGGATGTTTGAGTATGACGCATCCCTAGGTTTTGTAACTCTACCTGCGGCAAGATCCATACTTGGCCTCCCCGAAAACCGCATCAGCGGTATTGAAATTACCGTAGAAGACCTCTATGCAGCTGACAAAGTGGCAGCAGAAATTTCCACTGAGCTTGGCTCTCCTTACTATGTGCGCCATTGGATGGAAATGAACGCCAACCTTTTTGCAGCACTTGAACTTGAGAAAGTTGGTATGTTTATCTTACTGGCCATGGTGGTGCTCATTGGCTCATTTTCCATTGTAACCACTCTTGTGATGTTGGTTATGGAAAAAACTCGTGACATTGCAATACTCATGTCCATGGGGGCCACACGCAGTATGATTAGAAATATTTTCATGCTCCAAGGCACTATTATTGGCATTGTGGGTACAGCCCTAGGTTATGTGCTTGGAATAAGCCTTGCCCTTTTACTAAAGCGTTATCAATTTATAAAACTTCCCAAGGGCGTTTATACCATTGATCACTTACCTATATTGCTCACATGGTCAGATACCTTATTAGTGGGAGCTTCTGCCATGCTACTTTGTTTTTTGGCAACTATTTATCCTGCCCGCCAAGCTGCACGTCTAGAACCAGCCGAGGCCCTACGCTATGAATAGTATGAAAGCACTCTACACCTTCCAAGATGTAACTAAAAGTTTTTCAACCCCGCATGAAGAAATTGAAATATTACACAATATCAATATATTAATACATTCAGGTGAATCTATTGCCATTGTTGGTGCTTCTGGATCTGGTAAATCTACCCTACTGCATCTCATGGGTGCTTTAGATGTATCAACAAAAGGAAAAATTTTTTTTGACGGGCTGGATTTAGGTCTTATGTCCGCCGATGAAAAATCCTATTTTCGCAATAATTCCGTAGGTTTTGTATTCCAATTTCATCATCTTTTACCTGAGTTTTCCACCCTAGAAAATGTCGCTATGCAGGCAATTATCGGCGGAATGTCGCGCAAGAAGGCTATACAAAAGTCTGGAGAAATGTTAGAGAGGGTTGGTCTTGCTAATAGAATGGAGCACAAAGTAACCACGCTTTCAGGTGGAGAAAGACAACGCGCCGCCATAGCACGAGCAATTCTTATGCAACCACGTGTACTTTTAGCAGACGAACCAACAGGAAATTTAGACGCTCAATCGGGATTAAAAATAGGTGAGCTGCTCTTGGACTTGAACCAAGAGCTTGGCATGACCTTGGTAGTGGTAACGCACAATAACGAATTGGCAGCCAGTATGGGGCGGAGCTTAGAACTTCGCTCAGGAGTTTTGTATGATAAAAAAAATAGTTAAGTTTGTTTCACTTTTTTGTTTCTTAACCCTTATAAGCAGTGCGGCTCATGCAGCACAAGCCAAAGGGCCACAAGTTTTAATTGTACCATATCAAGTCAACGCCAGTGGTGATATGGACTATCTGCGCGATGACATACCAAAACTTCTTTTAGAAAGATTACAAAGCCAAAATATACAAGTAGTACCCCTAGCCAGAGCTCGTACTATTGTTGACCAATTAAATTTAGAAACACTAGACATTCAAACAGCACGTAAGGTTGGTACCACTGCCAACGTACAAGCCGTTGTATATGGTGTTTTCAATCAGCTTGGATCTGGCTTTAGCTTAGATTCACGTATTGTAGCCATCACCAGTAACCTCATTCCCGATGTTGTCACCATCCAAAAAAATAGCATTGTGGAGCTAGCAGGTGCCGCCGATACATTAACTGCACGCGTAGCAAATGTGGTGTCACAAAGCTCTACTCCATCTGGCATTGGAACCCCAGCCCTAGCTACCGGCACAAGTACACCAGTAAAAGCAGGTGGACTTAGTGATGTGCAAGTCAGAGGTATGCGTATTATGGATCCAGACGCTGTACTTATGCGTCTATCCATCCGCAAGGGTGACGCCCCCGATGCCGCTGCCATTAACGAAGAAGTTAAGCGCGTTTGGGATATGGGCTATTTTAGCGATGTAAATGCCACCCTTGAGGCCGGCAATGTACTTGTATTTACTGTGGTGGAAAAACCACGCATAGACAGCATACAAATCCAAGGTTCTGACGAAATTGACGAAGATGACATCCTAGCTGCCATGAGCACCAAGACTGGCTCTGTACTTAATGATAGACTCTTAGCCGATGACATACAAAAAGTTACCGAACTCTACCGCAAAGAAGGCTACTACCTAGCCGAAGTTAAGCCACAAGTTATTGGTAGGGACAGCGGTGCCGGAGCACGGTTAGTATTATCTGTTACTGAAGGTAACAAACTGTATATTAAAGAAGTAATTATTAACGGACTTCAAGACTTAGATCAAGACGACATCTCCGAATATATGGCCCTGCAACCGCGTACTATGTTCTCGTGGTTTACAGGCACTGGTATTCTTGAAGATGAATACCTTGAGCGTGATTCCAATGCCATTGCAGCCTTTGGCCTAAATGAAGGCTATGTTGATATTCAAGTATCAGCACCAGAGGTAGAGTATAAACCAGACGGCATTTACATATCCTTCCAAGTGAGCGAAGGCCCACGTTATACCATTAATGAAATTCAATTTGGTGGCGACCTCATTGATACAGAAGAACGCCTCTTGCACGTAATCGAAATGGATGCTCAAAAGGAAGAAAATGAATATTTCTCCCTCTCTGTTATGCAAGAAGATACCAAACGCCTAACTCAATTCTATGGTGACTATGGTTACGCCTTTGCGGAAGTTGATACCAAAATCCTCAAAGATGAATCGGGCGCACCTACATTAAATGTAGGCTATCTAGTTAATAAAAAACAAAAAGTATACATTCGTCGCGCTGTGGTTGAAGGCAACTCCAGAACTCGTGATAATGTAATCTTGCGCGAACTACGCCTTGCCGATGGTGATATTTACGAAGGGGCCAAGATGCGCCGCTCCACAGAACGCTTAAATCGCCTAGGCTATTTTGAATCTGTAGATACTGAACTAGTACCCACAGGCGCGCCAGAAGAAGTTGACCTAAAAATTAAAGTGAAAGAAACCAACACCGGCGCCATTATGGCTGGTATTGGCTACTCCACTTATTATGATGTTGGTGTTTCCGGCTCTGTAATGGAGCGCAATCTCTTTGGCCGCGGTTATTGGTTGCAATTACAAGGCTTTGTATCTTGGAGACGTACATCCGGCACATTGTCCTTTACCAACCCACGCATCTATGACACCAACCTACTAGTTGGTAATGACCTTTACTACCTCTATGACTATTGGGATGACTTTACTAAGGAAACCTTTGGTGACTCCATACGTTTAGCCTATCCTCTTGGTGAGTTCACTAGCATTGGCGGTGGTTATCGCCTTGAACGCTATGAATTATACGATGTTGATGACAACTCAGCACCAAGTATCCGCCAGTACAAAGGTATTAACTGGACAAGTGCCGTTAATGCCCGCATCACTCGCGATACCACTGACAGCCGTACACATCCCACTAAGGGTACTATTTCACGCATTTGGGCTGAATATGGCGGCGGTGGCCTTGGCGGTACTGACAACTTTGTAAAGGCCATGGTCGACTGGCAGGGTTTTTACAGCCTGCACCAAGACCATGTTGTACACGTGCGCGGCCGTTTGGGCGGCGTATTTGAAAACCAATCTGGCTCCATTGTGCCGGTGTTTGAACGCTTCTATATAGGCGGTATTGATACCATTCGCGGTTATGATTATACAAGCCTTTCTCCGCGCGATAAAGTCTACCACGACAGAATCGGTGGCGACAGGATGGGCGTTCTAAACCTAGAATATATATGGACATTCCAAAAAGATTTAGGGCTTGCCATTGTACCATTCTTTGATGCTGGCTTTAACATTGACTCAAGCTATATGGATCTTAATAGCCACATAGTATACTCGGCAGGACTTGAACTAAGATGGCGTTCACCCATGGGTGATTTACGCTTAGCCTACGGTGTGCCTTTATCAGAAGACTATGATGGCAACAGACCTACTGGACGATTTGAATTCACCATGGGTCAATTCTTTTAGACATAATACTGTAATGCCAGCAAATTTCTCATGCTAGCATTGCAATAAATACAAATGCTTAAGCCCCCAATGGCATACACCGTTGGGGGCTTTTATTATAATTTTAGCAGGTTGCGTTAGAATTAACTTCTGATTCAAACAGCTAAGTCAAACTGCAATTACCACCAATAATAAATAATAGTCACGCAAATCATACTCAAGGCCCGTAGTCCTTGATTAGATATAATCAATTGTAAAGCTACTCGAGGCTTAAAAAAACCTGAGTATGATGGAAATTGATGCCGAATGGCTCGCATGGGCGTGGATAAAATATTTCCAACCAACAAAGCTAAGACAATTTCCTTAGATGTTAACCCACCATCATTGAATATTGCCCCCGCGGCAGATAGAGCTGCCCCAAGTTCCGCTGCAAGATGTAGTACAATAATTCCCATGGCTTGAGGTTTTAAAAATGATAGCCACTCCACATGCTCACTAAGCCATATTTCAGCCTCAGCAAAAAAACCAGCGCGCTGTAAAACATACATCAAGACATAGATGGGTACTGTAAAATACAATAGCCTTGGCACTCGTTTACGAAAACGTAGCCATGCCTTTTGTAAGGTTTGTTTCCAGGTAAATTTTTCATCATCCAAAAGGCAACTAACACAACCTTCTGGCGGCGCAGGAAGCAAAAAACGCGCAACAATAATCGTTGCTATAGTCCTTAGCGTCGCTGCTATAAGTGTTAAGCCCACATAGATAACGGCCGGAAAGCCCAAAACAGGCCACGTTAAGAAAAATATACTAGGAGTGTGAGTTAAATATGCGGGTAAACTATTGAAAAGGTTTGATAGTATTAATTCTTTCTTGCTTAACTCTCCCTTTTCATAGCTTTCTGCCAAAAGCCCATTGGCTGCAGCAGGAGAAAAAAAGGCAGTAGAAAATGCCGCGCCAGTTACATCACGCAAATGTGCCGCTTGCGAAAGAGGTGCGGCAATGCGTGCAAGATGCCTTGTCCAGCGCAAGCCTTCAATAATATTTGCAATTAAAAGCCCAATACTTAAGCCCATAAGCAAACGTAACATGGGCCAAATTAAGGCATCCCATAGGGACGTAATATATTCCATGAAAATCTCTTATACTATTAATCCAACTCTAAGCCCATGTCTGCGGGCAAATTGTCCTTAGCTGCTTCAGCCTTTGCAAGCACGTCACAGCGTTCATTCTCCACATGGCCTTGATGCCCTCTAACCCAGTGAAATGTCACGCTGTGCGCTACAAGAAGCTTATCCAATTCTTCCCATAAATCACGATTTTTCACCGGCTTTTTGTCTGCTTTACGCCAGTTATTTTTTTGCCAACTTTTAAGCCAACCTTTTTTTATGGCATTGCAGACATATTGAGAATCAGAAAAAATCTCCACCTTGCACGCATATTTTAATGCTCGTAACCCTTCAATAACAGCCATAATTTCCATACGATTATTCGTGGTCTTGGCATAGCCACCGGAAAATTCTTTTTCGTAATCACCACCCACCAAGCGCACAATAGCCGCCCAACCACCAGGGCCAGGATTACCAAGACATGAGCCATCTGTAAAAATATGTATGTGCTTCATGGAATAATTATACCTTTGTAATAATTGGTATTACAATAGGATCTCTATCCATAATACGGCGGAAAAACCTACGCAAGGAGGAGCGTATGCCATCTTGAAGATGCGCAATAGAATTAGGCTTTGCATCTTCTAACTGGTCAAGGACAAGACATTGTGCATCTTCCAGCACATGGCGCAATTGTTGTTCAAAAACAAAACCACGGGAGAAAATTTCCGGCCCATAGAGTACACTGCCTGTGGCATCATCTAAAACCAAATTTACAATAACTACACCTTCTTCACCCAAAATTTGTCGCTCACGCAAAAGTACATGCCCCACATCACCAACACCCTTACCATCCACCAAGGTTCTATCGGCCATGACTCTTTCTTCTCGGCGTATGCCTTGGGCAAGCAGAGTTAATGGATCACCAGCTTCTAAAATAATAGTACATTCTTCTGGAATATTACATTCTTGTGCTAGCCTGCAATGCTTAACTAAGTGCCGATATTCACCATGTATAGGCACAAAAAGGCGTGGCTTAACAGCATTAAGTAGGTCTTTTAATTCTTCACGATGCGCATGCCCAGAGGCATGTATGGCGCGTACATTTTCATAATAAACTTCAGCACCAAGGCGATACATTTCATTAATCAAACCAGAAATAGCCCTTGCATTTCCGGGTATCATTCGTGAAGACATAATCACTGTATCGCCCTTTTGCACGGAGAGTTGCCTATGTCCACCCATAACCATGCGCGAAAGAGCAGAAAGAGGTTCACCTTGCGCACCAGTCACAAGCAATACAGTATTTTTCGCCTCAATATCAGGCACACCATTATGAGCATTAAAAAATGAAGGTGGCAAACGCAAGAACCCAAGTTCCTTAGCTTTTTCTATATTATTAGCTAAGGATCTACCACTTATGACCACACTGCGCCCACTTTCACGAGCAAGATCAAAAACTTCTTGTATCCTGTGAATATGGCTAGAAAAAAGCGTTATAACAATGCGTCCTTGGGCAGTGGAAAAAACCTTACGCAAGGATTCCATTACCTCACGCTCAGAAAGAGTGCGCCCTTCTTGCTCCACATTGGTGGAATCAGAAAGTAGCAACCTTACCCCGCGCTCACCGGCAAACTCCTCAAACAAGCGTATATCTGTACCTGCGCCCTCCAACGGGTTAGGATCAATCTTAAAATCTCCAGAATGTAGTATCCTACCCACTCTACTTTCAACCGCAAGGGCAAATCCTTCAGGAATCGAATGACATACAGGGAAAAATCTAAATAAAAAATCACCTAATTGTAACGGCAATGGTTTTTGCTTGCCCCACTCTTCACCTTCAACTGCTATGAGTTCCACCCGCTCTAAAAGCCCACGCTCACGCAATTTATGCTCCACAAAAGCTAGGGTGAGACGTGAACTATAAATACGTAAACCCTTTATAAGTGAAACAAGCCACGGCAAAGCCCCTATATGATCTTCATGCCCGTGAGTTAGTACAACACCGAGTAATCTTTCGCGAATAAGCAAAACTTGTTCAAAACTCGGAATGACCACATCAACACCTAGATGTGAATCATCAGGAAACATAAGCCCACAATCAACCATGACAACACCGCTAGGCCCTTCCCATAGTTGACAATTAAGGCCAATTTCTCCAACACCGCCAAGTGGCGTTATAGTGACAAAATCTTCTTGCATAATTTTTACTTTACCATATTTATCATAATTAAAATAACGTGTTAATTCTTTCATCCATATATTCATCACCAAAGCAAGTAAGCTAAAAGCAAACATGGCGTACACTTAATGAAAGAACATCACAAATATTGTTACACAATTCATACTACATAGCAAAGCACTATCTTGCAAGCATTAGCATATGTTTTAATCTATTCTTTAAGCTCGCGATACTACATTATTATTTTATTTAGGCGACTATAAAAATGGCGAACGCACTGCAAGCTTATTAGCCTACAGTGCGTTATGATCGGTTGAGGAGATGTATGAAAACTTAAGACATTTGGCTCTGTAGCCACTGCTTAATATGCGGTGTGGGAGCAAAAATCCCACGTAAATTACCGTATTCTAAGGCAAAATCTTCACGTAGTTCTTGTGGTAAGGGCACGGTTGCCACATCAACAGCGGCTTCAGAATTGCGTCGCACCAAGCGTACAATAGGCTCCTTGCCCCATGTATCCACCACAAAGTATGTAGAATAATCTTCCTTAGAGCGCACTGGCGGATATTCTGAATGCCAATCATTATTACCCCACTCTAAGTACATGGTTACAGCATGCTCAGGGGTAAGGTTCCAGTCTATATCATAGTTTATATTCTGTAGGCTGTTCATAATGCCCTCCTTGTCTTGTTGATTTAATAGTAATCATTCTTTATAAGAAAATCAAGCTTTTTAGTAGGAATTTTTAAATTTTATTTTTATTTTTTTCATTACTGTAATACATTAATATATCACATTATTTTAAGCAAGATGATATTATTAAAAAAAACTAGCCTAATTTTTTTGTAAAAAAACCCCTTACATCATTTGATGTAAGGGGTGAGAGTGCTGACAAAGTCAGCACGACCGATAAATCAAGAGTAGGCGCAATTTACTTGCGCCGTTAAGCGATTGATTTTCGTGCCTTTCCGCTTGGCAGCTCTGCTGACAATAGCGGCGCAAAACCCACGAAGTGGGGTTTGTCATCAAACTGACCCCTTGCATCACTTGATGCAAGGGGTAGGTTGTAAAACTGCAAAGCAAATTATATAAAATTTACTTACTCAATTACAAAGGCTTTCATAATTACTACAGGCTCAAGGGGTACATCACCATGCATGCCGCGATTTCCCGTGGGCACGACTTTAATTTTGTCCACCACGTCTTGTCCTTTAATAACTTTACCAAAAACAGCATAGCCATAGCCTTGGTCAGTGGGAGCCTTGAAATTTAAGAACTTATTGTTCTTTACATTAATGAAAAACTGGGCTGTAGCTGAGTTAGGATTAGAAGTACGGGCCATGGCTACAGTGTATTTTTCATTACCAAGGCCGTTGCCAGCTTCGTTTTTAATGGGCTTTTCTGTGGGTTTTTCCTTCATATCAGCTGTCATGCCACCGCCTTGAATCATAAAATCACTAATCACGCGATGAAATATGGTGCCATCATAATGTCCACTTTTTACATAATTTAAGAAGTTTTCAACAGTTACGGGGGCTTTATCAGCATTAAGGCGTATCACAATGCTACCCATAGATGTATCAAATTGTACAGCAGGGCTTGGTGGTGCCGCAGCAAAGCCTTCGTTACTCATAAGCAAAAAAGCAAAAGCAATGGTGACTATCAAAGAATTTTTCAAAAAAGACATATCATTCTCACTAGTTAAAGGTTATAAATATTTTTCCCGTCACGTAAGGGGGGCATGATAACAAATAGCATTTAACTTGCAAAGGAAGAAATGCAGGCAGTAAAAATTAATCATGACAGTGTATTAAGTTTTATTCATAAACTTGCCCTCGGGGTAAGGGCATAAAAAATAATATTGCGCAGTATATGTTGCTAGACCTTGTATACAAATTCTGCTAGTCTTTCCTCTTTGTTTTGCTGTGTTTTTAGTATATTTTTAAAGCATAAGGATGCAAAAATGTCTCTCATCTATCCTAAAAATCTCACCCGTCCCTTGACCATGGAAGAGCCAGAAAAACCACAATTATACCGAGAGCTTTTCCCATACAAATCCATTTGCCGCACTCCATTTGATGGGGTATTACTAGCCCCGCGTCCGGCTGAGCGACCTCTTATTACTGATACAACTTTTCGAGATGGGCAACAGGCACGTCCCCCGTATACCACACAACAAATAGCAAGAATTTTTGACTTATTACATAAGTTGGGTGGTAAAAGTGGGCTCATTCACGCCTCAGAATTTTTTATTTATTCTGCAAAAGATCGTAAAGCCATTGAAATGTGCAGGGCACGCGGTTACCGTTTTCCTCGTATTACTGCATGGATACGCGCACATAGAGACGACCTTGAACTTGCCCGCAGTATGGAATTTGACGAAGTGGGCATGTTAACCAGTGTTTCTGACTATCACATATTTTTGAAGCTTGGCAAAACACGCCAGCAAGCCATGGATATGTATTTAGATTTAGTGCGTCAATCTTTAGAGTGGGGCATTGTACCGCGTTGTCACTTTGAAGATATAACGCGCGCAGATATTTATGGTTTTTGCTTACCATTTGCTAAAAAACTTATGGAAATGGCTCAAGATGCAGCCATGCCCGTAAAAATTCGCCTTTGCGATACCATGGGTTATGGGGTGCCATACCCTGGTGCAGCTTTACCAAGGTCTGTGCAGCGTATCGTGCGCGCCTTTATTGATGAGGCTCAAGTGCCAGGTGAACACCTTGAGTGGCACGGGCATAATGATTTTCATAAGGTTTTGGTCAACGGTGTATCTGCTTGGCTTTCTGGTTGCGGGGCAGTAAATGCCACCTTATTGGGCTTTGGGGAGCGCACGGGCAATACGCCTTTAGAGGCATTGGTTATTGAGTATATTTCTCTCACTGGTGATGATTTAGCTGCCAACACATCAGTTATTAACGACATTGCCGAGTATTTTGAAAAAGAACTTGAATATAAAATTCCACCTAATTATCCCTTTGTAGGGCGGGACTTTAACGCCACCAGTGCCGGTGTGCATGTGGATGGATTAAGTAAGAGTGAAGAAATTTATAATATTTTTGACACTACAGAAATACTTGGCCGCCCCGTACCCATTATTATTACTGACAAATCTGGTCGCTCTGGCGTAGCATATTGGATTAATAACACATTTAAGCTTGATGCTGACAATAAGATTAATAAGCGCAA
The DNA here is from genome assembly GCA_964370305.1 of uncultured Desulfovibrionaceae bacterium. Lineage (GTDB taxonomy): Bacteria > Desulfobacterota > Desulfovibrionia > Desulfovibrionales > Desulfovibrionaceae > CAYJAD01. The sequence continues at coordinate 14,763 of CAYJIU010000004.1, read as the reverse complement.
CCCACTGGTTGGGGCAATTTATGATGAAATCATTGCCAGCTATGAAAAAACAGGGCGCAATACATCATTTTCACACAATGAAATGCTAGCCCTAGTGCAATGTTACATGCCAGAATTATTTGATACAGAGCTTGCCAGCATGAAACGCCTTGCAGGGAAATTATCTTCGCGCATTTTACTAAAAAAAGCTCGAGATTCTAAGCTACTACAAAATGACGATGTCACAAAACAAGAGTTAAAAGATTTTGTTCATAAATATCAATTTATTCAATATTTATATTTGACGGACAACCAAGGTAAACTACTTTGCTCAGCCATTAATGATCCAGCCAACGAGGCTAAATATCAGGTACAGCATGTGGGCTTTGATCTTTCACAGCGCGAGTGGTTCACGGAACCCATGAAAACTGGCAGCTTGCATATTATGGATGTGTATCAATCCTTATTTACGGGCAAGCTTGTCATCACAGTTTCATGCACGGTGACGGACGGCAATGACGATATTAAAGGTGTGCTTGGGGCAGATATACAGCTAGAAGAAATTCTAAAACGCGCTCCCATGCTTAAAGCTGAAGAAACACAAGTAGATACTATTGAAGAATAATATCCACGACCGAGGTTAAGATGCAAAAAAATACTGTTTATTGGATTGAGGGTGATGGCATAGGGGCCGAAATATGGCAAGTGGCACGGCCCATTATTGATACAGCTGTACAAAAAAGCTATGATAAAAGCATTGATTGGGTGGAGTTGTTAGCTGGGGACAAGGCGGTTAAAGAGTTTGGCACGCCACTGCCAGAAGTCACACTTGATACCTTAAAAAATGCTACCGTAGCCATTAAAGGCCCCCTTGGCACGCCGGTGGGTACGGGCATGCGCAGTCTAAATGTGGCATTTAGGCAAATATTAGACCTGTACGCTTGCGTGCGCCCCATTAGGCATTACTCGGGCATTGAAAGTCCGGTAAAATACCCAGAGCGTGTGAATATGACTGTGTTTCGCGAAAACACAGAAGATGTTTACGCAGGAATTGAATACGCAAGCCAAAGTGCTGAGGCCAAAAAATTAGCAGATTTTTTGCATGAAGCTTTTCAAGTAAATATCTTTCCAGATAGTGCCATTGGGATTAAACCCATGAGCCCCGTGCGCTCCAAACGCTTAGTACGCGCAGCTTTGCAGTATGCACTAACCAGTAGCAGTGAGCGGCAAGAACGCAACGTCACCTTGGTACACAAGGGTAATATCATGAAGTTTACCGAAGGTGGCTTTCGCAAATGGGGTTATGAATTGGCTTTAAGTGAATTTGCTGACAAAGTTTGCACTGAAGATGAGCCCAAGCAAGGGCGCGTTATGATAAAGGATCGCATTGCTGATGCCATGTTCCAAGAAGTTTTACAAAAGCCAGAAAATTTTGATGTCATCGCTACTCCCAATTTAAATGGTGATTATCTATCAGATGCACTTGCGGCCCAAGTGGGCGGACTTGGCATGGCACCTGGCGTTAATGCCTCTGACTCATTAAGCTTTTTTGAAGCAACCCACGGGACTGCCCCCACCATAGCTGGTAAGGATATGGCAAACCCATGCAGCCTACTTTTAAGTGCAGCCATGATGCTTGAGCATATGGATTTACCCCTTGCGGCAGACCAAATTCGCAAAGTTATTGAGCAAGCCATTGCGGAACGCTTTGTAACCATTGACCTTGCCAATCAAATGGAAGGGGCCAAAGCTGTGGGTACGATAGCCTTTGGTGAATACCTAGGCTCCAAACTATAGAAAAAATTTTATATTCAACTATATACGGGATGAAAAATCATGGCAAATATTGCACAACAAATCATTGCAGCGCACTTGATAGATGGAAGTATGCAAGCCGGATCACCAGTGGCTTTGCGTATAGATCAAACCTTAACCCAAGACGCTACGGGTACTATGGCATGGCTGCAATTTGAAGCCTTAGGTGTACCGAAGGTACAGGTAGATTTAGCGGTAAGTTATGTAGATCACAACACTTTACAAACAAACTTTCGCAATGCAGATGATCACCGCTTTTTGCGCACGGTGGCCTCTAAATATGGTGCAGTATTTTCCCCTGCTGGTACAGGTATTTGCCATCAATTACATCTAGAAAACTTTGCCAAGCCCGGCACAACACTCATAGGTTCTGATAGCCATACCCCCACCGCCGGAGGCATGGGAGCTTTAGCCATGGGTGCCGGTGGGCTTTCAGTGGCCTTAGCCATGGCCGGAAAACCATACACCATCCCCATGCCCAGCATTGTACGGGTATGGCTTGAGGGCAAGCTTGAAGGTTGGGCCTCGGCAAAAGATATAATTTTACATATATTACAAAAATATAGCGTAAAAGGCGGTGTGGGAAGAATCTTTGAGTATGCAGGGCCTGCCCTTGCCACTCTCAGCGTGCCAGAGCGCGCCACCATTACCAATATGGGTACAGAGCTTGGGGCCACATCGTCTATCTTTCCCAGCGATGAACAAACTCGCCTTTTTTTACAAGCCCAAGGACGCGAAAAGGACTGGATTGAGTTAAAAGCCTCTGCCGATGCCACATATGATGAAGAAATATGTATAGATCTTTCACAAATTGAACCGCTGGCCGCCGCACCACACATGCCAGACAAAGTAATGCGCGTGGCAGACTTAGCAGGCATACCCGTCGAGCAAGTGGCCATTGGTTCGTGTACCAATTCATCATATGGGGATTTATATCAAGCCGCTGCCATCTTAAAGGGGCGTCAAGTACACCCCCAATGTCCAACAGCCATGGCCCCAGGTTCCAAACAGGTTTTGGCTATGCTTGCCCATGAAGGGGCATTAAATGACTTATTGTTAGCCGGAGTGCGCCTTTTGGAATGTTCTTGTGGCCCCTGCATTGGCATGGGTGGGGCACCAGTATCTGGTGGAGTAAGTGTGCGTACTTTTAACCGAAATTTTGAAGGCCGCAGCGGCACTAAGGATGCTCAATGTTACTTAACCAGCCCACTTACTGCAGCCCAAGTGGCCTTAAGTGGTGCGTTTACTGACCCAAGCACTTGGGGCACTCCTCCTACAAACCCCAATTTGCCAAAGTTTGTACCTTCCATTGCAGATTTATTTATTCAGCCTGCCAAGGCCGGTGAACATGTAGAGGTCGTGCGCGGGCCTAATATTGTGCCCCTAGAAACTTTCACGCCCCTACCAGAAGTTTGCCAAGGCCAAGTAAGTATAGTGCTTCCGGATAATATTACCACCGATCACATTATGCCTGCCAATACTCATATTTTGGCCTTGCGCTCAAACATTCCGGCCATTGCTGAATACGTGCTAACCCCCGTGGATGCAGATTTTCCTGCCCGAGCACGCGGCATACAAAATGGTGTTATCGTGGCAAGAGAAAACTATGGTCAAGGCTCAAGCCGCGAACACGCAGCCCTTGCTCCGCGCCATTTAGGCATACGCATTGTACTTGCTTGTTCACTTGCGCGTATTCACCGTGCCAACTTAATCAACTTTGGCATACTACCATTACTCTTTGTAAATACAGATGATTATGATGGCATTGAGGCTTCCATGCCCATACATTTTGACAGCACAAAACTGGAAGCTGGTAAGGAATGTAGCATAATGATTGGTCAGCGTGAGATAGCGGTAAATAATGATTTAAGCGCAGAAGAACTATCAATTATTCGTGCCGGTGGTCTATTAAACTCTGTACGCAGTTAATTCTTCTTAGTGCGCCGTCCGCGAGATTGTACATACTTTTGGGGGCGTTTTCTTGGCTGGCCTGATTTTTTACCCCGCACAAGACCTAGGGTGATTTCTAATCGCCCTAGGTTTACATCTATCAGCCTTGTGCGTATGGCTTGGCCTAGTTTATAACATTCACCATGCATAACACCTAAGAGCTCTTGTCTTTCAGGATCATATTCAAAAAAATCATCGCCCAAGTCACGAATACGAATCATACCTTCCACCGGCATGTGGTCAAATTCCACAAAAATACCAAAATCTGACACACCACAAATTATACCGTCAAAACCTTCTCCAATACGGTGTTGCAACAATAACACCGCTAAGCGTTTAGCCATTTCACGCTCAGCATCTATGGCAGCCCGCTCACAACGATTCAGTTTATCTCCAAGTATAACAAGCTTTTGTACTGTGGGTATGGCTACGTCATCAAGGCCCAAAGCGTACTTTAAGGCCCTATGTACCACCACATCAGCATAGCGGCGTATGGGTGAGGTAAAATGACAATAATTAGTAGATGCAAGGCCAAAATGGCCCGTATTTTCAGGATAATACCTTGCTTGAGGCATGGTGCGCAGGGTTAGACGGCTAACTAAAAATTCTTGCGGACTATGTTTAGCAATGTGCAAAATGCCTTGCAAATTCAAAGCCGTGGGTTTGGCGGGTATACTTGTAGCTATTGGGGTACTAGCAAGAGTTCTAAACAAACCGTCAAGATGATTTGGGTCTGGTTCCGGGTGGATACGATAAAGCAAGGGGACGTTTTTTTCAGTTAAAAAACGAGCCACGGCTTCATTGGCAGCAATCATAAATTCTTCAATAATTTGATGCGCAAAGTGATTTTGCTTTTTTTGAATGTTTAATATACGTCCATGTTCATCAAATATATATTCCGGCTCGGGTAAATGAAAATCAAGGCAGCCCCTATCCACTCGGCATTTTGCTAAAACCCGTGCCAAAGCCTCAGCTTCATTTAACATATGCAAAATATCTTGGCCTTGCTCTTCCTGTATAAACGCCTGCTGAGCTTCGGTATCATTATCAAGCACAAGAGCTTTAACTTGTGTATAGGTAAGGCGCGCCGCTGAGCGAATATAAGCCTTGGCAAAGCGACTTTTTTGTACCTTGCCTGCTGGGTCGATTATAAGTTCTGCCAGCATGATTAGTCTGTTTTCATGGGGGTTTAAGCTACATAGACCAGTAGAAAGAGCTTTAGGGAGCATGGGCTCCACTGAACGCGGAAAGTACCACGAATTACCCCGTACTTGGGCCTCTTTATCCAAGGCTGTGCGCGGGCGTACATAGTGAGTCACATCGGCAATGCCCACACGCAAACACCAGCCTTTATCCAATGCTTGCACGTGAATAGCATCATCAAAATCTTTAGCTGTTTCACCATCAATGGTCACAAATGGGATGTGAGATAAATCCTCACGGTCTGTTAAATCTTCATTTTGTGGGGTTTTAGCAAGCGCGCTAATCTCTGCATATACAGCTGCCGGAAAGTCCGATGGGGCTTCATGATTGAGCTTAACCAAGCTTTCTTGGACAGATATATCCTCCTCATGGCCCATGGCCGCAATGACTTCAGCTGACCAAAGATCTGAGGCCAATTTTTGTGTGGGCTTCACAAGTAAAAGCTCACCCCTAGCCGGAATATTTTCTAACGTATCGCTATCTATGCGCATTAAAAATGGAAATCGCTGGTCAGCTGGCTTACAAAATATAAAGCGCGCGTGAGATTTATCCTGCCCTTTATCTGACCCTTTTTCTTTATACAGCATGCGTACAGTAAGCTCTTGGGCTTGGCGGTGAATTATTTCTGTTATACGCCCCTCAGGCTTCACACCTTTACCTAGTTTTTTACCTGGGAGTACAGTAACTTGCACCGTATCACCATGCCATGCATCCCCAGCTTGAGAAGGATGAATAAATACTGAAAAAGTTTTTGCCTTGCCAGATAAATTATCTTGCTTGCCACGCTCTTTTTGCTCTGGCAAAACATCCACATAGGCAACGCCTGAACGTTGCACGCTATATTTTCCTATATATGTGCGCAGTTGCGTGCCTACAACCCATTGCCCACCATGCATGCGCAAAATTCGTCCTTGCTCTGCTAGCTGATATAATAATCCTTCCACAGCTTTTTTTTGTTTGCGTGCAATGCCGCCCACTCGCAAAATTTGATCTATGCGCATGGGTTTATGCCCCACCTTTAAAAGGTCAAAAAGCATGGAGTCAGAAAGCTCAGAGTTTGGAGTAAAAAAGTTTTTATTTTTTGTTGAGTTTTTATGCTTGCGGGCCACGCGCTCACTCCGATGAACAAAATTATATAATCATAAAAAAAACAAGGCTCTTCCCTTGCAGGTACAAAGGAAAAGCCTTGTGTTCTACATTACAAATTATGGGAAATTAATCTCTATTACCGCCAAAAAAGCGTAACATCATAAGAAACAAATTAATAAAATCAAGATAAAGTGTTAAAGCACCAAGAATAACCCCACGGCGTACTGCTGTACCATCCGATAGAGGGGCATTGGCTCCAAACTCCTTTATTTTTTGTGTATCATAAGCTGTAAGGCCAGTAAAAATTAATACACCTATGGCACTAATCACAAAGTCCATCATGGCACTTTGCAAGAAGATATTTACAATCATGGCAATAATAAGCCCAAAAAGGCCCATCATCAAAAAGCTACCCATGCTTGTTAAATCACGCTTGGTTACAAGACCATAAACACTCATGGCAAAGAAAGTGCCAGCAGTAACCACAAAGGCATTAACAATGGAGCCCATGGGATACATAATAAAAATACTAGACAAGGTCACGCCGGTAAGACCTGAATACAGCAAGAATAAGCCTGTGGCAGTGGTGGCAGACATACGCTGTATGGCAGAAGAAATACCAATAACAAGACCAAACTGAGCAATAACAAGAGCTATAAGCACAAAACTGTTGCCAAAAATCAAATTACGTGCGGCTTCGGAGCTGGCCACAACCCATGCTAGCACCGCTGTAGTGCCAAGGCCCACAGTCATCCATTGATAAACTTGACGCAAAAAAATTGAAGCAACACTGACGCTTTGACTGGCAACAGTACGACTTGTTTCCATAATTACCTCCATAAAATATACCGCATCGGCGGTTTCTTTAACTTTTGTTACCATTATATAAAGCTTCATGCCCCAAAAGGCAAGGGCATAATATATATTATATCCAAAAAACCACGATATCAGCTAGAAAACTATGGCTAGGAAATATCAACCAAAAAATGCAATAGGCCCCTACAGCCTATTGCATTTTGTATTATTTTTATATGAGCACTATACGCTAGACCAATGTATTTTCCATTTGAGTTCTAGCAACCAAGATGGTTATGTCTTGTTCTTGATTGGTGTAGCTGTCGTACTCACCAACGCTATCGCCTTGAGTCCAGCTATTATCAAAGCTTATGGAGCCATCTTCGTTCTTTTCTACACCTTCATTTTCAAGCTTACCAAAAAGGTCATCGGTGCTCTTGGTATTGGCGTTATTTAAGTCATTGCTAAATACTATCACTTCAGCATTTTCTATCTTATCACTTTCTACTAATGATGAAATTTCATCAAAGTTAGTTAAATTACCAAGTATTACGTCCATGCCCTCACCTGCGTCTGCGAATAGATTATCAAAATCAAGTTCATTATCTGCTCTGTCGTAAAACTTAATGAGGTCGTCGCCAGCACCAGTGCTCACACCTTCAAAATTAGTGATCTGACTACTTTCACCGGCGATGTAAACATTATTACCAAGTAAGGCCATAGTGTCATCGGCATCGCTGTCATAGTCAAAAGTGTCAATACCTAAACCGCCATCAATCTTTACAACGTCGCCGCTAGCTGTTTCAAGGCTGCCCACGCTGATTACATCATCACCTATTCCACCGTTAACAATAACATCTTGGCGGCCCTGAGCTGTGGTATCAATGGTATCTATATTGATAGTATCATTACCACCTTGCACGCCACCGCTGATAAGTACGCCATCACCATAAATTTCACCACTATTGATGGTGCCCACATTAATAAGGTCATCGCCAGCATTGGAGCCTGTATATAAGTTCCAGCCGTCACCTATAATGGAACCACCTTCCATATTCTCAACATTAACTGTATCGTCACCACCTTCAACGCCGTTATATAAATTGCCATCGGCGCGAATCTTTGTACCGTCAAGGTTTGTTACGTTAATTTCGTCATTGCCCACGGAGTTTGGATCTTCATTACGTAAAGAATCACCATAAATAAAGGTATCATTTACGCCAGCATAGTGTGGGTTTGTTTGAGAACCAATGGCATTTTCCACATTAATAGTATCATCACCTGCGCCAAGCAACATACCATTTACATGCTGATTTCCCACTTCTGAATCTGATGAATAATTTGTAAATTCATGCACATAGCTATTACCACTTCCTGTAGTAATAATGGCAGAATTGCCTTCAAGAGTTTCAATGTCCAATGCGATAGCATCGGCATTACCTATGATGATATCGGCAGTATATGTATTGCCAGATGGGTCTACAGCTTCATAACCAAAGGTAAAATTGCTAATGCCAAGATTTTCAATATTTGTGGTTAACACATAATCACCATTGGCATGCACTGTAAGGGTGGTTTGAGCATCATAATCATAAACATAGGTGATACTACCATCAGCATTTTGACTAGCAGCCCAATCTGCAGGAGCAGTAATACTGTTAAGAACCACACCTTCAGGCAAAGTATCATTGGCTAAAAGATTACCACTAAGCCTTGAGCCTTGGTCAGCGGCAAGTACATCACCTTGAGCGAAAAACTGTGCCTCGGCCTCAATCTCAGGTGTAACTTCTGGATTAGCACTTGTGGGGGGAGTATTTTCTGTAATAGTGCGCGTAGGACGAGTGGTTTCAGCCACAAACATAGTTGTAGTAGGCGCGTGAGGAATACTAGTAACTGGAGTTGCTATAGGTGTAGTGCCTGTTTGCTCAATGCCAGTTAAGCTATCAATACCTTCTAGCAATGTGCCGGTAACGGACTGCACGGTGCTTCCACTGCTCATGGCAGCACTGGTACTAATACCAGAGGCTGGCATAAGTTCTTCACCTAAGTTTGCAAAAAACTGCGCTGCATCAACAGCTTGCCCTTCAACTTGAAGTTCCGGCAGACTGCTTGCAGTAAACACTTCATAAAAGCCTTCCAAGGCAATTGTAGCACCGTCATCAAAAGTGATGCTCAAAGCTTCGCCTTCACGAGTAAGTGTGGCCTCGTTAGAATTGAAATCAAACACTAAACCATTTTCTGCTTGAGGAGCAAAAGTTAGGGTTTGGCCAGCGGCTGGTCTTTGTAGAGTAATAGTAGTCATGATAATTCTTCCTTAATATTAAATATTTGGCAAAAATGCCTTAAATTTGCGCCACTTATATTCTAAAAACGTTCTAGTATTGTGTGGCTTATGCCCACCAAATGCATAAGCTGTGCCAAACGATGAAGTGTAAATATACGCTACAAAAGTAGTATAGAATTTAGCTAGTTTGCTATTGGTAGACTTAGGCAGTAAAAAATATGACGGGAAAAATTTGCACGGGCGTCAAATAGTGAACACCAATTGAGACTCCTGCACAATTCATTGTGCTGAGTCTTTTAGAGCGTTGACGACAGTCAATGCGACCAAAAATCAAGAATCCTGCCCGAAGGGTGCGAAGCATAGCCGTTAGGCGAGCCTGCGAGCCTTACGGATACAGAGAGCAACGATAGGCGGAGCTTTGCTTCGCCGTTAAATGATTGATTTTTATGCATTTTGTCCTGCACAAATAAATTTACAAACAAATGCAAATTTACCACAAAAGCACAAAAATAAAGTTAAAAAAATTGTGCAGGACCCTTAAATTATGGAAGCTTAATGCAGAAAATATGGCAATTTTATGACAGTAAAAATGAGTTTTTAAAAGGGGCGGATAACAAATTTTTTATGTAAGAAAAACTTTGCGCGGCGGAAAATAAGCCAGAATTAACTTCTGGCGACCCCAAAGGGGTATTTGGAGCCAGTGTGCCTTTCAAAAAGTCATTGAAAAATGACTTTTTCAGCTTCCGACTAAATTAGAATAATGAGTGTTTTAAGATCTCTCTTTTACACGACTCATTAAATGTAGTTTCAAAATCTTGACTCAAGTGTAAAGCTACCCAAAAAAAGAATCCATCAGCGATGCTAATGGATTCCCAGTTTGATGACAAACCCCACTTTGTGGGTTTTGCGCCGCTATTGTCAGCAGGGCTGCCAAGCGGAAAGGCACGAAAATCCATCAGCGATGCTAATGGATTCTTTTTTCGCACTATTTATCTAATTTTATTGTTTTTCTGTGCTCTTGTCAGCTTCAGGTACCTGAGTAGATTCTGGAGTTGCTGCTGGAGCTTGCTCTTTAGCAGGAGCAGCATCACCTTCTGTGGCTGGTGCTTGTGTTGCAGGGGCAGCATCTTCCGAAGTCATAGGTTCTGGGGTTAGCTCTTCCGCTACAATGGTCTTGAATTCAATACTTTGCTTATTCATTTCAGCAATAATATCATCCGTTATATCAACGCTTTTATCATAAGCTAAAGCCACTTCTGAACCCACAACGAGGGTTAGCTTTTTACTAACACGATGACTATCAACACTGCGTTGCAAAGCATCTTGGAGCAAGTTTACGACATTTTGCTCCTCAGCACCAATGCGTTGCTGAAATTCGGCATACATGGTTTGCACTTCTTGCTGTAAGGCAGTATTAGTTGGATCTTTTTGGATTTCTTCTTGTATTACAGTGAGTTTATCTTGCATTTCAGATTGCACTGACTCAAGAAATTTTATCCCGGCCTTGGCAGGCTCGCTTTCACGAAAGATGCGGGCTGTGTCCACTATACCAATAGTAGATTGCGCTGGGGCAGGGCCTGATTGATTACACGCTGCCAACATGCTAATGGCGAGCAACGCTAAAATAATATTTTTTCCCATAAAAACTCCCTTTAGAGTAGGTTTTGATGTTACAGTTAAGCCAAGCACATTATGTGTTTTTATTTAAAAATTCAAGCATTAACTAGCCGCATCTTAAAAATAATACAATCACATGATATAATTGTTTTTATACAAATGTAAGGTAGATATTTTTTAATTTTTGACAATACCCTTCTACCTAAATACCTTCAAAATTAGCTTGTCTAGTGGTGACTCTTGCCACATAAGCTCTGGTTTCAGCAATGGGTAAAACTGTAGTAAGTTGTTTATAAACTTCATCAGCTGTAAGTTTATTAATATTGGCTATGGCATCATCGCGACCACTACCAAAAAAGCGTATCAATCGTCCAGGGCCCATATTATAAGAGGCCAAAGCGCAGTATATACGCGATTGTTCGTCTTCAACTCCGCCAAGGTGGCGCGTGAGTAAAAGGTGCATATAGGCAGTACCAAAAAGTATATTCACTTCTGGTTTGGATAAGTCTGCATGCGTCATCGTGGCACTATGTCCATGTAAAAATCTATGCACCTCACCACCGGCTGTGCTTGGTAGTAGCTGCATAAGCCCCATGGCCGATTGTGAGCTCACCAGAGCGGGAGAAAAATCACTTTCAGTTTGGATAATGGCAAAAATAAGTGATTCACTTAAATTAAAGCGTTGAGCAGCTTTTTTTACTAGATCCATATAACGTCTGGCTTTAGTTAAGGTGCTCTCTGCGCGAACAGGCACAGATATACGAGCAACCAGCGCGCTGTGAATACGCTCAAGTGATGTTTGCTGCACAGCACAGGACAGGGCAAAACTGTTTTTAGCCACATGGGCATCATCGCCATCTTTTGCCCAACGCACGGGGCGGCCTTCAAGATTAAGAGCTTCACCATAATGCACGGGCAGGGCCGCACGTACAGTATGAGCAAATGGATTCACTTCAACTGCTGACATAGCCATAAGAGCTGCAAATTTTGTATTGCTCTCTACATTTTTTGCGCCATGTGTGGTTTGTAGTGTGATACTATTATTGGAAAAACTTAATAAATTTTCACTCTCCAGTTGAATTTGGTCATCGTTTGAAAATATAATTTTAGAAATAGCCGGAGCACGCATGCTCCAGCTGGTATTATTTTCAATGGGGATGGGCATATCTTCAGGGCCAAGCCGCACTACGTCTGTAGAAATATGGCGGCGCACAGAGTTGCCCTCACGTTGAGGCACAAAGCCCACTACAAGTGCCAAAACTAAGAAACTTGCGGCTATATACCATACATAAAAGTAATTTTTTTTCAGTGCTTTCATAATCATTTTTCACTTCCTTCGTAAGGGTAACCCTAGGTGAAGTATCCAAGATTTCGTTGCCTTAGAAGGTTCACAAAATGTATTCTCTTGGGGCAACTAAACAAATTCAAATCCGCTGTCAAATTTTAGAGTATTTACTTTTACATTATGCAAGTATTTTGCCATGTGCAGTATCTATCGGATTTATCAACACAAAACTTTATACACAAACTTGCCGCCATTTTTTTGATTTTATTATTTTAAGATTGACTCCGTCTTAAAGCTTCGATGCTACATAATTTTTCACTCCACAATACACTTAACTGATCATATTATTTTCATTGCATGGATGTTTCTTGTTGGCAAATTAATATATTGCAACATGTCATTTATAGTCTTATATAAAGAAAACTAACTTTACAACGTGTATCAATCAAAGGATGTTTTAAAACTCCCTTCGGGAGACACGTAGGGCCGTAAGGCCGTGCACAAGACAAAAACTTACATCTTGCCATAATAATTAAAATAATAAACAAATTTCAAATGAAAATAACCTACTTAACTTATGGGGCAAAAATACGCTTTACTTGACTTTGCTAGATAGAACAGATACTTATTGCTAAGGAAATTCTATGAAAACTTTGCCCATTGCCCCCAATAGCCCGTGGCTTGCACCGCTGGCTGGTTACTCTGACTTGCCATTTAGGTTGCTCTGTCGTGAATATGGCGCAAAAGTAGCCTGCACAGAAATGGTCAGCTCCAAAGGACTTATGTACAATAGTCCGGGCACTTATGACCTTTTACAAACCATAGCTGCCGATAGCCCCTTGGTCGTGCAATTGTTTGGCAGTGACGTTGAAAGCCTAGAAAAATCTATTATCATACTACTAGAAAAAGGGTTTTACTTTTTTGATTTAAATATGGGCTGCTCCGTGCCCAAAGTGACGCGTAGTGGCTCAGGTGCGGCCATGCTAAAGGATGTTGAGCATTGTATCAAAATAGCTAAAGCCATGCTTAATCTTGCTGGGCAAGGGAATGTGGGTTTTAAGATGCGTCTTGGCTTTGATGAACATAATCAAATTTGGCAAGATTTACCCTTACGCTTACAAGATTTAGGGGCTGGGTGGATTACTTTACACCCGCGTACAGCCCGCCAAGGTTTTGGTGGCCAAGCTCATTGGCCAAGCCTGACGACCTTAAGTAGCATGTTGGACATACCGCTTATAGCCAGTGGCGATCTTTTTTCAGCTGAAGACGGAGTTAATTGTTTATCACAAACAAAGGCCAAGGGGCTTATGTATGCTCGAGGTGCCATGCAAAATCCGGCCGTATTTAATGAACACATTGCCCTATGGGAAAAAAAACCTTACACTAAACCCACTGCACATGAACTTTTGAGCATGATACGACGCCACATGGAGCTTGCACAAATTTATAGTAACCCACGGGTGGCTTTATTAAAAATGCGTACCTTTGTGCCGCGCTATGTGCATAATTTTTATGGGGTACGGGCTTTGCGCCAAGCTTTATCCAAATGCCAAAGTTTTGATCAACTTGATGATATTTTAGAACAATTTTTAGAAATGCAAAATAAAGGCGAATCATTACAATGAATATAGTACGCGCCAAAACTGCTGGCTTTTGCATGGGGGTAGCTTTAGCTTTACGCAAGCTTGATGCCGCTTTAGAAGATGTAAACGCTGAGCGCATATGCACGTTTGGGCCAATCATTCATAACCCTCAAGTGCTTGCAGACTACGCAGCGCAAGGGGTATACTGTGTTTCTAGTATAGATGAAGTACGTTCTGGTGATTGCATTGTCATACGGGCACATGGCATACCCATGCAAGAAGAACAAGATTTACAATTAGCAGGTGCTAAGATTGTGGATGCCACTTGTCCTAAGGTAAAAAAAGCTCAACTTGCCATTGCAAAAGCCACGCGAATGGGTGCTTCTTTGTTACTTTTTGGAGAGGTCGATCACCCAGAGGTACGTGGGCTTGTTTCTTATGCTCACAATGAGGCTTTTGTTTTTGACGCTTTGGCTGATGTACAACAGCTTGAGCTTAACGCGCAATGTTGTTATGTTCTTGCTTCCCAAACTACGCAAGATAAACAGATATTTTCTGAAATTAAGCAGTACTTGCAAGACAAAATTGACAATATCTCTGTTTTATCAACAATTTGCGATGCCACATCTAAAAGGCAAACCGAGGCCATGCACATAGCCCAACAAGTGGATGGTATGGTCATAGTTGGTGGGAAAGACAGCGGTAATACACGCAGATTGGTTGATGTTGCCGCTTCAAACAATGTTCCCACATGGCATGTGGAAACGGTTTCTGAATTAAAAAAAGAAAATTTTAGTAAAATGTGCATCATAGGCCTAACGGCTGGCGCGTCTACGCCGAAAAGTCTTATTGATAACGTGCATGATTTTTTGAATACCATATATTGATGTTGCATTATACTGCGCATCTAGACCACCCATCAAAAAGGGATAGTTTATGTCAAATACGAACATATTACTTGAAGCTGGAACAAATGAACTTGAAATAGTTGAATTTTTCATTGAAGAAAAAAACTACGCTGAGGATGGTAGCGAACTACCAGAACCTTATCGTGGTTATTATGGCGTAAACGTGGCAAAAGTGCTTGAAATCATTCGTATGCCCAAAGTTACGGAATTGCCAGAAGTACAACACCCTTGCGTGCTTGGGGCTTTTAATTTGCG
>CAYJIU010000003.1:0-50227 GCA_964370305.1 uncultured Desulfovibrionaceae bacterium | reverse complement strand
TTTCTCAAAGTTTTGACTAAGGTCATTGTATGATTATGACATCATTTATGCCTCGTCTTTTTTTCTTCCCATTCGCGATTCACTTGTCAAAGAACCAACGTCAAACTAGGCCTCGCCTAGCTTGCGGCTTGCGCCTCGTTGAACCAACATCAAATTGAGCTGCGCTCAATTTGCGCCGCCTGTGAGTTTTCACATGGCGGAAGTTCAACATGCATGAAACAAATCACTATGTCAATATTTTTTTTTGCACAAATGACTTTTTCTTACCAGTAAATTTATAACCATGTGTTTTTACAAATCATTTTTAACGTATAAAAATTATAATTTTTTATTTATTTTATTGGCACAATTTATGCTATGCTATGTACAGACAAATAAAACGGAATTTTTTTCCTTACATTGGAACTTTTTATGGGCAAACAACTTTGTATCATACATGCTAACTGTCAAGGTGACTATTTAAAAGGCTTACTTTTTAATACGCCAGCCTTTGCCAGCTTATTTAGCATTGAAAAATACACCAATTATGAGCGTGAAGAAATACCTCTAAAATCTCTAGAAAATTGCTCTATTTTTATCCACCAATACTTGGGTGAACATTGGGGTGAACATTCAACAGATGCTTTATTAAAAAAACTTCCTGCACATGCACAGAGTTTATGTATTCCCAATATGTTTTTCCAGAATTATTGGCCTTTATGGACAAATGCCACATCTATGGCTTATGGGGATATTTTGCTTGAACACCTAGCCCAAGGCAATCTTAAAGCGTCAGAAATACTACATATTTATTTGCATGGAAATTTGAATTCAAAGTATGACCTTGACCAACTAATACTTCCCTCACAACAAAGGGAAATAGAAAAAGAAAAGCACTCAAGCATCACGACTTTAGATATTATCGACGAATATTGGCGTAAGGAGCAACTCTTCCATACTGTTAACCATCCTGGCCCAAGGCTCATGCTGCACGTAGCCGATAGTGTATTAAGTCATTTTGGATTTGACCAAGTACCAGAATTCACACGTAAAGCTTTTTACGCTCTAAATGAAGAATTTATCCATCCCATACATCCACAAGTAGGCAAATGCTTCAATCTACCTTTTGCCACAAAAGAGCGTCTATATAATGTTTACGGGCAAAAGTTGACCTTTGAGCAATACACCAATGCATATATTCATTGCAGGCTACAAGAAGGACCTGACAAAATTGATGATTTTATAGTTTACTTGCACCTTTTGGCAAAGCAGGTTCAGCAAACATGTGCAGCATAGCAAAAACTCTTGTAGTACGCGCCTCAGGCGGCCTCTCCAACCGACTGCAAGCTGTAATTTGTGGGCTCGCTTACTGCCTTCTCACCGAAAGAGCCATATGCGTTGACTGGCGTGACGGCTTATATTCTGATGATTTTTCTAATGTTTTTCCACTTTGGTTTAGCGTGGATAAAATGCAAAGCATTGCTTTTCATGATTTACTTACACGTTATCAAAACGGTTCATCCATACATCCTCCTTTTTGGCAAGATTGGATTCACGAACCCATTGCCATAGAATATATGTTTGCAACCAATGAGCATGCCACACCTAGTAACAGAGAAAAAACATCCATCAAGCTTGAAGATATAAATCGTACCGAAGATATTCTTATATTTTGGGACTGGTCGATAAAAGCCATGCAACCGCTAATTCCCAAGCTTAAAGCCAAGTTCACTCATCTAGCAAATGTAGATGATGCTGACATTCCACGCTATTTATTAAAAAAATATCTGCGCCCTCTACCTTCTATCGTAAATGAAGTTGATAACTTTTTTATCAAACATTTTGAAAGCCCTCCAGTAGGCATACACATACGACACACAGACTTACAAAGTCCCATACCTAATCTGCTGAACAAACTAAGAGAATTAGTTGCAAATGATAAAGTTTTCCTGTGCACTGACAATGCTCAGGTGGAAAAAATGGTCTGCCGTCTTTTCCCACGCACCGTGGTTCGCAATAAAATATATCAAGGAACAAATGTTCCATTGCATAGTTATGTTGAAGGTATAAGTAATGTGCAAAAAGGGTACGAAGCCATTTTAGACATGCTAATACTTGCTCGCTGTAAACATATTATCCATTATGACCGTTCATCATTTGCACGCATTTCTACGCTATTTTCTGAGCTTGATTCGTCACACATTCATAGTGTATCTGCATAGTCATGATAGAATTAAACGTTAGCAAAGGCCGCATAAACGTACGCTTGCGCGCTCTTTTTATGGGCAAGGACTTGTGCATACTTATTGATGGTGGAGATATGCCACACATGGGCGCAATATCGCTATGCCATGGCAATACCAAAGAAATGTTGCAAAGCATAAACATCCCCAAGCATAAAGAGTATATCATTACTGAAGACGTTTCTAAACGTATTCAACAAGAATTGGGATATGTGACATGCTGCATATGCGGCATACACATTACTAATATTACAAAGCAAGAAATTGAATCAGTGGTATGCATGTCCCAAGAGCTGACCACATCCTTAATGCGTGAATTAAAAAATAAGCTCAACACTTCAAAATCACACAACCATTTAAATAAAAACTTTCAAAATAAACAACCCACTAACAGCACTTAACATAACTAATTAATTTTACAGAACAAAAAAGATGCGTTTTTCTTTACCTCAAAAAAACATGAAAAAAATCACTTTTTGGCATAATTTTTCTGTACAATGGGTCGAAAGTATGTCACAACAAACCTGCGTAAATTTTTTGTCGCAACATAACTTTTAGGAAGGAGTTTAGAATGAAACAAGTTCGTATTGCTTTAGTGGCTCTTGCAGCCATGTTGGTTCTGTCTGCACCTGCCCATGCACTTCAGGCAGTTGGTATCCACGAGAAGATTACTGATGGTATTCTTTACCTCGTTGACCAGTCTGGTTCTATGTATATGACACATAAAGCCACTGGCGTAGAAAAAATTGAAATGGCTAAACAAGCCCTCGTACGCATCAATGCTAAAACACCTCTTTTAGGCTACCAAGGCGCTATTTGTGCTTTGTCACCTAATGCTGTTGTTGCTCCTGCTGGCGCATGGGATCGCGCTGCATGGACTGGTGCTCTTAATGGCATCGCCAATGGTGGTGGTATCTACGGTCGTTTAACACCTCTTGGCATGAGCCTCGACGGTGCTGCTTCCATGCTAGGTCAACTTCCTGGCAACACTGCTGTTGTACTAGTATCTGACGGTAACGAAAACCTTGGTAAAATGGCTGCTCAAGGCGTACAATCCCTTTATGCTGCTTATCCTAGCACCACCATGCACTTCGTTTCTGTAGCTGACAGTGCTGCTGGCATGGCTGTTATGAAGCAAATGGCTTCTTTAAAGAGTGGTTCTTTATTAGTTGATGCTCGCGACATCATCAACACCGAAGAAGCTGCTGTTGACTTCGTAACCAACGCTTTCTATCATCCTACTCTTCCTGACGACGATGTACAAAGCCTACGTTCTGTATACTTCCAAGTTGGCAAGTACAACATCACCAAAGAAGCTGCTGCACGTCTTGACCGCATCGCTAGCGTACTTAAGACTCGTCCAGAGCTAAAAATCTTCATCGAAGGTTTTGCTGACGTAACTGGTAACACCCAGTCCAACCAAGTATTGTCCGAAAACCGCGCTAAAGCTGTAAAGCAATATCTTGCTGACCAAGGCTGCAACGCTGCTGTTATCGCTGACAAAGGTCGTGGCGAAACTCACGAATATCCTAGCTACAGAACCAACCGTCGTGTAGACATCATGGTTATTTGGGAATAATTTTCCAACTGAGCTAAAATAAATTAAGCGGGGGATTTTCCCCCGCTTTTTTTATGGAAATGACACCTCACAATAAGCTGATAGAGCCTTGCATTATTCCCTACCCACCCCCTGCTGGAACACGTCATTCCGATTTAAAAAAACTGAGAAGTTATCCAGTTTTTAAAGGCATGGATTACCGCGGGAAAACGCTATATTTTTCATTTTTTAAGTAACTCCCGAAGCGTTTTCCCTCGTATCTCTGCTCTCTGTATCCGTAAGGTTCGTGTTACTCTCGATTTGCGTACTTGCTCATACTTCGCAAACGCAAACGGCTTCGCCGCCTTTTAGGTCGGGCTTTGCTCACCTAACGGCTATGCCACTTCGTGGCACCCTTAGGGCAGGAATGACCCCAGATACAACGAAGGTCATTGCGAGGAACATCGCTTCGATATTTTTGCTTAAAAAATCAGCCTAATAGCGATGTGACGCGGCAATCCATGTATTTAAAAACGTCATCAAGAGGAAATGTCATTTTGCAAACCGGAATCACGTACACAATTACACAGAGGGATTATTGTATAGTTGACAAGCAAGCTTATACAACTTAAACTTTCCTACTTAGTTAATTTCATCACTTTTGCCATAAGGCAGGATTTATGTCTAAAAAAATTACAGATACTCCGCAAACTGATCTTAACAAGGCAGAGAGCACTACTTCTGGCAACCCATCTGCTAGCAATAATGCACAAAATGTTAAACCTAATGCCATGGGTGCTAAAAGCCCTACTCCATCGGTAAAGCCAAAAGATCCAAAGTCTGAGCCAAATAATGCTGACGACTTAGGCACAACTGATAACCTGATTAAAAATATACAATTTAACGCAGGAAGCAAAGACACCGTGCAAAGTGATACCAAAGCCTCCCAAAATACAAACTCACCGCCAAGTGACGCTAAGGCTAATGTCGCACCCACTACTAATCAAGGTGCAAAGCCAGTCACAGTGAATACTGATGCCCAAAACCCTTCTGCGCCACAAGTTGTACCCAACCCTGCGCAAACGCAAGCTGCTCCCGTTGCAGCACCTGCTGGTGCGCAAGCTCAGGCTGCTCAAGGGGCGGCGTCGTCTGCAATTCTTCCACCTGCTGCTGCACTAATGGAGCAAGAGGGATCTATTGAGTTAGCTCCATCCGAAGTTGATTTTATTCCATCATTACTGCGCAGCCTTAGTACCTTACTGCGTTTACGCGGCAAAACAATTTCACCACAATTTTTGTATGCAGGTCTTTCTGGGGTTGGTGAGGTCACACCTGGTGAATGCATGCGTGCAGCAGCAAGGGTTGGCTTACAAGCGCGTATTATGCCTAGGGCCACCATTGAAGACATTTCCCCCATGACCTTACCATGCGTTTTGCTTTTAAATGGCAATAAATCTTGCGTTCTTACAGCATATAGTGCCCAAGTTGCCACGGTTATTTTGCCCGAAGCTGGCGAAGAGCCACAGCAAGTAAGCTTAGAAGGCCTTGCTGCAGAATATACAGGATATGCAGCTTTTGGCTCAATTGAAAAGAAATCTGACAAGCGTATTGATAGTTTTAAGCAAGAATCAGGCAAGGGCTGGTTTTGGAACGCCATTAAACATTATGGCCCCATTTACAGGCATGCTGCCTTTGCCAGTATCATTATTAACCTCATTGCATTAGGTAGCCCACTCTTTGTAATGAATGTTTATGACCGCGTCGTGCCAAACCATGCCCTTGAAACTTTGTGGGTATTAGCTCTTGGTATTTCAATAGCATATTTATTTGACTTTTTGCTAAGAACTTTGCGCAATTACTTTGTAGATACAGCTGGTCGCAATGCCGACGTTGTTATTTCCAGTATGCTGGTTGATAAAGTACTGACCATGCAGCTTGACCATAAGCCTGAATCTACCG
Organism: uncultured Desulfovibrionaceae bacterium; assembly: GCA_964370305.1. Classification (GTDB taxonomy): domain Bacteria; phylum Desulfobacterota; class Desulfovibrionia; order Desulfovibrionales; family Desulfovibrionaceae; genus CAYJAD01. The sequence continues at coordinate 44,509 of CAYJIU010000003.1, read as the reverse complement.
GTGCCTTGGTTAACAATGTGCGTGAATTTGAATCCTTACGTGAATTTTTTAGTTCATCCACGCTACTTTCATGCATAGATTTGCCATTTTTGGTGCTCTTTTTACTCTGCCTAAGCTTCATTGGTGGCCCCCTTGTAATTTTACCACTTGTGGCTATGCCCATTATGTTTGGAGCAGGTTTTCTTTTGCAATCTCTTGCAAAGCGCGCTGCAGAAAAGAGTTATGCACAAAGTATGCATAAAAATGCACTACTTACTGAAATGGTCAACGGCCTTGAAACTCTCAAATGCTGCCAAGGTGAAAACCGCATGCAACGAGTTTGGGAAACAGTGGTAGAAAACTCTGCACAGGCCAATGCCGAAACAAAAAAATATGGCTCCTTGGCTGTTGGTTTTTCAGTATTTATCACCCAGTTTGTTACTGTAGCTATGGTCGTTTGGGGTGTATATCTAATTGCCGATGGCACTTTAACCATGGGCGGACTCATAGGCAGTAATATCTTAGCCGGCAGAGCCATGGCCCCACTTATGCAATTGGCCGGACTTATTACTCGTTTCCAAAACTCTCGCATCTCACTTGATGCTTTGAATATGCTTATGGCCCTCCCTTCCGAGGATAGGCAATCCCAAGCAACTGTTGATTTTGGCCCGCTTGAGCCATCATTTACTTTTGAAAGTGTTAGCTTTGCTTACCCTAATGCAGCACGCACCGCCGTTGAGGGGCTATCCCTACACATTGCCCCAGGCGAAAAAGTTGGCATTATCGGGCGTATGGGTTCAGGAAAATCCACGCTTATTCGACTGCTCATAGGTTTGTATCAACCAAAGGAAGGAGCGGTTAAATTTGGCGGTGTAGATATTAGACAATTAGCAGGTGCAGACTTGCGCTCCCGTGTGGGCTTTTCACCACAAGATACAGTGCTATTTTATGGTAGCATACGCGACAACATTGTACTTGGTGACCCAAGTGTGAATGATTTGCGTACCATACGAGCAGCCAACTTATCTGGTGTTATGGAGTTTGTGCGTACCAATCCTGAAGGATTTGGAGCACAGGTGGGTGAGCAAGGTAAAGCACTTTCTGGCGGGCAACGCCAAGCTATTGGCCTTGCCAGAGCTCTTGTACGTGACCCTGAAGTGCTAATATTAGACGAACCTACAAGTAATATGGATACGTCGTCAGAACAAGCCGTACAAGCAAGGCTTACAAAAATTACCCAAAGTAAAACTTTGATTCTTGTTACTCACCGCATGAGCATGCTCAAAATGGTAGATAGACTTATTGTTATGGATGGTGGGCGTATTGTAGCTGATGGCCCCAAGGATCTTGTCATACAAAAGCTACGCGAATCTTCATCCGCTGCTGCTACACTGGGTAAGGAAGCAGGAGCAGCTGCCTCAAAGGCTAATGCCGGACAACCCGCAGCAACAACTGCCTAAACACAAAATTTAGGGTGACTATATGCAAAACGAAAAACAAGAAAATACTAATCAGGCCAATGCCGCCAGTGCAGCCCCCGAGGCTCCTAACAATGCGCCCCCGCAAGCTGGTACTAATGCGCAAATACCGGGCTTAAATCCGCCGCCCATGCCCGGCATGCCTCCACAGGCACCTGGCATAAACCCTCTTGATCCGGGTAATGCTAATCAAGCTCCAGCCGGAAATACAGAGGAGTCGCTCTCACTTTTTGGCGCACTTGGCAAAGCAAAAGATTTGCTATTTAGTAAGGGAGCTGACTCCGATGGACCAAAGCTCAAAGCGTCAGACTTAACCTATGCTGACGTTGTAGAGGCGGCATTGCAACGCAAACCCTCTAAGCAAGCCCGTATACTTTCCATTGCTACAGCTTTATTTATTTTTATTTTCATATGCTGGGCTGCATGGGCCGAGGTAGATGAAGTTACCCGCGCTGAAGGCAAGGTAATCGCATCGCAACGCACTCAAATTATTCAAAACCTTGAGGGTGGCATCCTACAAGAAATCATGGTGGGTGAGGGTCAAACCATCACCAAGGGTACACCGCTTGCTCGTATTGATAACGAAGTTGCCGCCAGTACCTACAGAGACGCTGTGAGTAAATCTCTTGAAAATGAGGCTGCCATTATTAGACTTGAGGCAGAGCTTACAAGTACTGAGCCTGTTTTCCCTGAATCTATTATCAGAACTGCGCCTCAAATTATTAGTGACCAAAATTCCATCATGAATGCGCGCAAACTCCAACGTGATAGTGAAATTCTCTTACTTAAATCACAATACGAGCAACGCTTGCAAGAAGTGGAAGAGCAACAAGCGCGCAAACGCTCCGTTGACCGCAGTCTTGCATTGTCCATTGAACAACGTAACACTGTGCTCCCATTACTTAAGCGTAACAATTACTCGCGCATAGAGTTCTTAAACCTTGAGCAAGAGGTGGCTAACCTTGAAGGTGAGCTTGATGGCCTTACTGTGTCCATCCCCAAGGCTCAATCCGCCGCTGATGAAGCATTACAGCGTATTACCTTCCGTGAGGCTGAGCTTGATGCCGCCATTACCGAAGAAATTAACGAGCGTAGAGCCGAGCTTAACTCACTTAGAGAAACCATTGCCGCAGGTGGTGACAGGGTAACGCGTACTGTTGTGCGCTCTCCAGTAAACGGCATTATTAAACAAATCCACCTTAACACCATTGGTGGTGTAGTAAAGCCTGGCGAAGCCATTATGGAAGTAGTGCCTCTTGATGATACCTTACTTGTGGAAGTACGGGTACGTCCATCAGATGTGGCATTTTTGCACCCAGATCAAAAGGCAGTGTTAAAATTCTCAGCTTATGACTTTGGTGTTTATGGTGGCCTTGATGGTGTACTTGAACAAATCAGTGCAGATACCATTGAGGACAAACAAGGTGAAGTATTTTACCTTGCCAAATTACGTACTCACAAAACAGGCATAGCTTATCGTGGTGAAACCCTGCCTATCATTCCTGGCATGACTGCTACGGCTGATATTCTTACGGGGCGTAAAACCATTCTGGATTATATACTAAAGCCCATTTTAAAAGCACAACAAAACGCACTACGCGAAAGGTAGAATGGTATGGCTAAAGACGTTTCAGGTAGAGTTCATTATCGTAGCTTTTGGCTGCTTGTTTTGCTGTTGGTGGTAATGCTTGGGGTTTCATCCCTTTTTGCTGTCTATACCACGCGCTATGCCGCCGAAAGTATGGAGGAAAACCTTACCATTATCCTCACTTCCAACGCCAAAAGTAAGGCAGATTCCATAAATTTATGGATGAGCACTGTTTTAAACAATACTGAACGCTTTGTGGATAAAGATATGATTCGGCTTTTCTGCGCTGAGTCCATACTTAATACTAAAGCAAAAAGTGGTAATTATGAGGCTTTGGGGCAACTTGCCGATATGGCCTCAGGTAGCGAGAGTGACCTTCAAAATGTGCGCTCAATTATTACGCAGTTGCTCACAGCATTTCTTGAAGAATCAAACTACACCGCCGCTGCCATTTGGAGCTCACAAATGAATGGGCTCTTACAAACAGAAAGCTTTGATATTAAGTCTTCTGAAGAGTATGAATCCTTAATTCAAAATACTTTAATCACTGGTAAGCCTTCATTTTCACAAGTGCATGATGGCTTAGCTGGGCTTACCTTAACTGTTACTTATCCGATATTTCCACCAGATTATACAGAGCTCCCCGCCGAAACAGCAGTAGCGGCTATTGTTTTAGATGTTCCACTAGAGGCCCCATTTTCAAAAATACTGAAAGCTACCGACGGGCAAGACGATGCCCCATATCGCATATTCCAATGGGGTGCTACTACGGGCCAAACTCTACAATACCTTGACCTATCCACAGGTAAAATTATTCCATATGAAAATTGGACAACTTCGGTAGGCCAACCCCTACCTCTGCTTGAACGCATCTTGCCAAGTGGAGATTTAGTTTATTCCATTGGTATGCCCATTGCGGGTCAAAACTTAATTGTAACTCATGAAGAACCAGCTCATATAGCAGAAGACTTCTATACAAATTTCCGCAACTTTATGGTTGCCTTTGTAGTTGGATCCATTGTTGTTACTGGCTTACTCCTTTGGGGTTGCTGGTGGTTCTTGGTGGGCCGCCACGAGCGCAGTGTTGAAGAAAGTATGCGCAAACTATCTGAAGATGTTAGCACGCAACAACAGATTATTGATAGTATCAACTCCACCCTAACCGACGGGGTTGTACTCACTGACACATTGGGCAATATCCGCTATTGCAACCCTAGCTTTGCCAAAATGGTGGAGCATGATCCAAAGACAATACTTGGCTTTAAGATGGGTAGCATACTCAACCCTGACACTGCCGAAATATTACAAAATCAAATTGAGCAAGTGGTTAAGTCTGAAGGCATTTTTAACTTTGAAGAAAAATTCAACATCAAAGGAAAAAATGTTTATTGGCAAATAGTGTACACCCCATACTTTGGACAAAGTGAAGAATTAAGCGGGGTTGTAGCTGTATTTCGTGATGCCACAGAAGTAATGGTTGAGCGTGAAACAGAGCAAAACAGAATTGACCAACTCATTCAAGTATTAACCTTGTCAATTGAGCTTGTTAACCCCTACCTAAAAGGCCACTCTCAAGTTATGGGTGAACTAGCAGACGCACTAGCCATAAGACTGCGCCGCCAAAAAGACGAGCGTAAAACCATCACCATGGCAGCAGCACTTAGTCAAATGGGTATGCTAAGCCTACCCAAGGCCTTAATTAATAAAAAGGGTGCTCTAACTGAACAAGAACGCGAACTTATGAATACGCACGTTGTTAAAACTTGTGACATCTTGGCCGATTTTGATTTTGGGCTACCAGTGCAAGAAACCATAGCCCAAATGTATGAAAATATGGACGGCAGCGGATACCCCAATAAATTACAGGGTTCTGATATTAACTTTTTGTCACGTATATTAAACGTGGCCAATACTTTTTGCGCTATTTTGCGCCCACGTATTTATCGTCAAGCATGTACCCTCAAAGACGCATTAAACATACTCAATAGTAATAGTGCGCAATATGATCCAAGAGTACTTGACGCATTAAATGCGTTTGCAGCCACTGATGCGGGTAGGGAGTTTGTAGCTAAGTTGCAAAGTAAAAAATCTCCAACATAGGGGGATATCATGAAAATAGTTTTTTTACCCCAAAACTTTCCGGGGCCTTTTCGCTATACTGCAGCCAAACTTGCCGCAAATAAAGATAATAAAGTAATATTTATTACAGACCGTTCACGTAGAGATGTGCGTATCCCGGGGGTGAAACGAATACTTGTTTCCATCCCCCCCATGCCACATATAGTTGATCGCTCTGAGCTTGAAGCTTCGCGCTCCATTAGACGTGGTACACAGATAGCTAATGCCCTAGCTCACCTTAAAAGTTCAGGGTTTACGCCAGATATCATTATAGCTAACGCAGGTTATGGTTGCAGTCTTTATGCAAAGGATATTTTTCCTGATACGTTTTTAGCCATTTATGCTGAAGGTTATCAAAATAACTTCAGCATGCTAACCACTTTAAAAAATAACAGTCCCTACCCTACGGTCAATTTTTCTCCCGATAGGGTGCGCAACTTATTCCAATTTAGTTCTTTTTTTGATAGCCAGATGATTTTTACATCCACTCAATGGCAAAAATCACTTTACCCAGAAAGTATAGCAGCGCAAATTAAAATTTTGCATGAAGGCATTGATACAGCATTTTTCTCCCCTCAAGTGGGGCAGAAGTTTTGTGTTGATGGTTGCGACCTTTCGCATGTAGATGAACTTGTTACATTTTCCGGACGCAGTATTGATACACGCCGCGGATTTCCACATTTTTTACACAGCATACCACGAATACTTACAGAACGCCCCAATTGCCATGTGGTTGTTATGGCTGGCTCACATGAAATGGAAAAGCAAAAAGATAGTTGGGGGCAATTGCTAAGTAATAAATACCCCATAGACACTAAACGCGTACACTTTATGGGTTTTAGGCCATATAAAGATTATCGCATGATGCTCCAAGCATCCACCGTACATGTATTTCTCACGGCTCCACAAGCCTTATCTACTGGCCTATTTGAAGCCATGAGTTGCGGCTGCCTAGTGGTTGGCGGTGATACCGCACCAGTGCGTGAAATTATAGAGCATGGTAAAAATGGATTTTTGTACGATTTATGGGATGCCGGCAACCTTGCAAACATTGTCATTGATTTACTTGATAGCGCTCCCAAAATGCAACAATTACGCGATGAGGCTAGACAAAACGTTTGTAAGTATTATGATTCTCGTACGCAAACTCAAAAAAATATAAAAATAATATTAAGCGAATTTGCAAAATTTACCAAGAATTTATCATCATAACAATTGATAAGAAGAATTATTATGCCCCGCTGCCCTCTGATGCTATATAAACTAGCTTTGCATAAACAGCTAGTTATCATAACCATGAGCATATTTTATTTTTTTTTCTCATGGCATATGGCATATGGAGCAGAAGCAGAAAAGCCCAAGCCTAAGCCCAAGATATTTGGCTCCATTGAGTTTAGAGGAACACTTAAAGGCTTGCCTCAATGGCTAAAAGTTCAGGATAAAAACGCAAAAAATAGAATACTTGTGCCCGGATTTAAGCTAAATGGCGGTACAACTTGGGAACAACTACAAGCCAAAGTCGAAGGCAAGCCACTTACTGAACAAATAAAAGTTGTTAACTCTTTTTGGAATCAATGGCCATATAAGCAAGATAGCAGAGTTTATAAAGCCCCTGACTACTGGGCAGCACCATATGAATTTAGAAAAAATTCAGGTGATTGCGAAGATTACGCCATAACAAAGTATTTTACCCTGCGAGCCTTGGGCGTTCCTATGGAACAAATGCGCGTCGTAGTAGTAAAAGATACCATTTTAAATCTTGCCCATGCTATACTTGCAGTTTATATTGATGACGACATATATATTTTGGATAATCTTTCAAAAAACGTACTTTCACATAAAAGAATACGCAACTATATTCCACAATATTCGGTAAATGAAAAAAATAGATGGATGCATGTAATGCCCAAAAAAAAATAAAACGGAGTGATGGTTATGCTTAATGATCAAAATGACTTAAACAATCAAGGCACCAAGAAAAAGTCGCGGCTTGTGCTCTTTTCTGGGGTAGTTTTAGTATTTTTTAGCTTCACAGCCTTGATGTGCCACACCTTCTACTCGGCGCAAAAAAGCGACATCCTAGCCACTCAAAAAGAGCGTTTACAGCTAAATGCCGATGCCACAGTTGAAAGTATTCGCATCTGGGGTGTCAGCCTTGAGAATCAATCTCGCCGAGTAAGTGATTCTGAGTTATATCGACTCTTTGTTCAAGACATAGCCGCCATGGATTCACAGCAATCAAACTTGCTAAATGACCCCAATGCATCAGATATGCTCACCGAAGATATGGCCTTTTTGGCAGAACAAATACCTATGATGCGTACGATATTATTGGATTTTATGTCTTACAACGGCCTTCAAGATGTGCGCCTTGTAAGCCCTGATGGTAATACCATTCTCTCCTCACTTGCAAGACCAACCCCACTCCAACAAGAGCAAATCACAGCTGTTCAACGCGCTGTTACTCAAAATAAAATCTCCTATGGCCCTGCTCGCCTAACCTCCACCGGCATGGTTTTAGACTATGCAACCCCGCTACTACCAGCAGTTACCACTAGCGAAACAGAAAAACCAGTAGCTGCATTTTTAATAAGCGTACCCGTTACTGGTCAATTGGCAAACTTTACTTCTCGTGGCGCCAGCTCACAGCGTGAAATAGAAAATAATATTCTACAGTACGACGGTAGCAAGTGGGAAGTCGTGCGCCCAGATAGCACGGCTGACCTCCCCAAGGATATTGAAATTGCAGCAGATGCAACCGGAATATCTTTTGCAAAACGCTCCAGTGTTGGCGGTACTCATGAAGTTTACTCCCTAGGTGGTATAGTACCCAATGTGGGCTGGATAGTTGTAGAAGAAATCCCAGCAAATATTGTTGAAAGTCAGCTTAGCCGCGCTTTTAACTTAATCTACGGTGCTGGTACATTTTTATGCCTAAGTGTGCTCCTTATGCTAGCCCTTGTTTGGTGGATTATGATTGGGCGTGAGCAAAGCAAGGTTGCAGAGCAATTTAGACAATTATATCAAGTCATTAGAAAACAAAAGCATTTATTAGATAGCATTAATATTTCCTTAGACGTAGGACTTATGATGGTTGATGTGGGTGGTAAATTGCATCTTGTCAACAGAGCTTTTGCACAAATTGTAGGTAAATCAGAAGCGGAGCTTGAAAATCAAAACCTACACAGCATAGTACCCAATAGTGTTGCCTTACAAGTGCAAGAAGCTGTGTCACAAGTTTCTAAAATTGATGAGTCCAAGACCATTGAAATAAAATTGCCAAGTAATGGAGAAGAACGCCTCTACCGTGCAACGCTCTTCCCCTTTGAAGACAAAGACGACGACAACACCAGCGCTGCCGTTATAACCATGCAAGATATTACTGAATTCCGCAGAAACAGTGAAAAACGCAATAAACAACAAATGAGCACCATTGAGGCCCTAGTAGGTACCATTGAAGGTGTTGATCCATATCTTGCTGGGCACTCCACGCTTATGCGCCGTCTAGCTGAGCTTTTAGCTGAAAACATGAGTCTTGAAGCTAAGGATAGAGATACCATTACTACTGCTGCTGTGCTCTCACAAATAGGCAGAATATTTGTACCACCAGAGTTATTAGCAAAAACGGACAAGCTAACTCCGGAAGAACAAGCCATTATCGCAAAGATACCAGAATATGCCCATAATATTCTAAAAACCATTGAGTTTGCTAACCCAGTACCTGCCGCAGTATTGCAAATAAATGAAAGGCTTGATGGCAGTGGAAGTCCTAATAAATTACAAGGTGACGCCATATCCCTGCATGGGCGCATACTCGGTGTTATTAACACATTCTGCGCCATGGCTAGCCCACGCTCATTTAGAGCCGGATTACCCATTGACGTAGCCCTAAAAATATTACGCGAAAACTCTACAGCTTATGACCAAAACGTTGTGGAAAAACTAGCCACAGTCCTCATAAGCCCAGCCGGAACTGAAGCCATGGCTGCACGCTTGGCTGAGGTTAATAACTTAACATCGGCAAAGTAAAGCAATAAATACAATTAAGTAAAGCGATAACTACAATTAAGCCCCCCGCGCAATGCATTGAGCGGGGGGCTTAATTGTAGTTACTGTAAGGTTTTTTGCATGGCCTTATGGCCCTACGTGTTACTTTTGAGTGATTTTTTATTTCAGCCCTATCGCGCATTAGACACGCTTAAACAAAATACAATATATGCCTTTGTATTATTCTTCAAAAGTATCATCAACACCAGCGGCCACGCGCAAACTTTGCCAAAGGTTATCAAGTCCAAGCCTTGTGGACGATGAAGTCACTATGGGCATTATGCCGTTCAAAAGACCAGCCCATTGTTTTTGCCGTTCCGCACGCTCTTTTTGCTTACATTTATCACCCTTGGTTAAAATGGGTAATAGCGGTATACGATTATTTTGGGCAAATTCCACCAACTGTACATCAATTTTTTGCGGGGGTAAGCGCGAATCCAAAAGCACAGCCAAGGCTTTAAGTTGCTTAGTTGAAACCAAATACCGCTCCATAAGCTGGCCCCATTTTTGACGCTCAGTCTTGCTACAACGGGCATATCCATAGCCTGGCAAATCCACAATATAAAAGCCATGAGGCTGCACTAAGTAAAAATTAAGTGAGCGAGTTTTACCGGGAGTGGCACTGGTTTTAGCAAGGGATTTTCGCCCTGCCAAGGCATTCACCAAGGAAGATTTACCCACGTTGGAGCGACCAGCCAAGGCAATTTGCGGTGCATTTTCCGCCGTGGCACTGGTTATTTGCTCAAAAGTATAGGCTGTTGTCTCTAAAATTAAACTAGATTGCATATGCCTCTCGCTGGCTTTAACTTGACAATATAAACGAAATACGCAATGATTTCACGTTTGAAATGATACAACCTTTGCGTTATACACCGCAAGGTCTTCTAGTTAAATACAACTATATTTAGCATAATGCAAATGGTGCAATAACTATGAAAATTCTTATCATTAATGGCCCAAACTTAAATGCTCTTGGCCTACGTGAGCCACATATATATGGCAATAAAAATATGGATGCGGTACCTGATCTGGTAAAAAACATGGTGCAAGAACAAGTGGAGCTTGAGTTTTTTCAATCCAATTCCGAAGGTGCTCTCATAGATAGATTAGAGCTTGCAAGAAAAGAGCAGGTGGACGGCATTGTGCTAAATGCCGGTGCTTACACGCATACCAGCCTTGCCCTAGCCGATTGTCTAGCGTGGATTGGAGTTCCATGCGTTGAGGTGCATATTAGCAATGTTCTTGCGCGGGCAGAAAAAATTCGCCATACAAGCCTTATGGGGCAGCATGTAATTGGGGTCATCGCAGGTTTTGGTATCACAAGTTATGCCCTTGGCGTTCAAGCCTTGGTGCAACATTTATCAAAATAATTGTAGGAGTAGCTATGTATTCAACCACAGATTTTAGAAAGGGTCTTAAAATTGAAATTGATGGAACACCTTTTGAAATATTAGACTTTCAGCATTTTAAGCCCGGCAAAGGCGGGGCTATGATTCGCACTAAATTGCGTAATATCTTAAACGGGCGCGTGGTGGATAATACCTTTCGCTCTGGTGAAAAAGTTGCCCGCCCCGACCTTGAGACTCGCGATATGCAGTTTTTATATCGTGAGGGTGATGAGCTCATCTTCATGGATATGACCAACTATGAACAATTGCAAATGAAGGAAGAAGCTAGCGGCGGCAAGGCTGGATTTTTAAAAGATGGGCAAGAATGTCGGGTACTTTTATATCAAGGCAATCCACTGGATATTGATATACCCGTATCCTTAGTCTTATACGTTAGCTCCACTGAACCAGGGGCCAAGGGCGACACCGTAAGCAATGTAACCAAACCTGCAACCCTTGAAACTGGACTCGTAATTCAAGTGCCTTTATTTATTAATGAAGGTGACAAAGTAAAGGTGGATACACGTAGCAAGGAATACTTAGGTCGCGAATCATAATAGACTTATTAATACTTTTAAAGGCTTCTTACGAGAATATATAACGCTGTAATTTTTAACTTTTATCAAACAGTGCCACGAGCACAAGGAGGGTAGGCTTACGGACATGCGCAAGCTAGCCCGTGAGTTTTTTGGGCTCTTTCTACTTTTTTTTGCATTATTGGTGTTCCTAAGCTTGGTTACGCACAACTCAAAAGACCCAAGCATCAATCATGTGGTAAGCCATAACATTGATATACAAAATAATGCTGGTTTACTAGGAGCCTATATCTCCGGTTTTCTTAACGATGTTTTTGGCATCGCAGCATATGTATGGCCGCTGGTCTTTGGGGCAGTTGGTGCTGCTTGCATTTCCTCAGTCTATGAGCTTGTTTGGTGGCGATGGATTGGATATTTCTTGCTCACCCTGTGCCTTTTATGTGTTGGCGCAGCTTGGAACATACAAATTGGTGATGTGAGTGACGGCGGCATGATTGGCAGAGCAATTTACCAAAACGCAGCCCTGCTCCTAAGCCCAAGCGGCTCGGCACTTATGTGGTTTTTTGTATTCTTTTTTGCTACCCAACTCTCCTTTGGCATTTCATGGCTAAACGTATCAAAAAAGATTGTACAACTATTAAAAAACCGTACTCAAAGTTCAGAGCCAGTTAATATTAATAGTATTTTTCCAAAAATACTGGCCTTTGGGCATAGACTACTCCCCAAGCGCAAACCTAAGGCATTGCCAGAAGTTTATGTGGATGTGGACGCCTATGAACCAGAAAATGAACAAAATACAGATGAAGAACAACAAAATGAAACCATTATCACTGTCGACCATGAGGGCACAGCGGAAATAGGCTTACCCCCCACCGAAGCTAAAGAACATACTGTAGAAAAAAAAATTAATAAAAAAAATAGTAAAAAAAGTCTGCTCCCATCCCTTGATTTATTACAAACTGGCGGGCCTGCATCACCAGCACTAAAAGAAGAAATGGAAGACAGAGGCCAAAGGCTCATGGCTTGCCTCACTGATTTTGGCATCCAAGGTGAGCTTGTACGCATAACCCCTGGGCCCGTGGTCACCATGTATGAAGTGCGCCCAGCGGCCGGCGTTCGCGTCAACCGTATCGCTAATCTTAACGATGATTTAGCCCTTGCACTCAAAGCCCATGCTGTACGAATTCAAGCCCCCATACCCGGCTCAGATACTGTAGGTATTGAAATACCAAACATACAAAGGGCCATGGTTAATTTTAGAGAAATACTTGAATCCACAGCATTTACCCAAGGTGCGGGCCCATTAGGCATGGCCCTTGGTAAAGATATTGCCGGAAATCCATTTGTATCTGATTTGTCGCGCATGCCCCACTTATTGGTTGCTGGTGCCACTGGTGCCGGTAAAAGTGTAGGCTTAAACTCCATCTTATTAAGCCTGCTCTATACCACTTGCCCCGATGATATGCAGCTACTACTCATTGACCCAAAGCGCATAGAAATGGCTGTATACGCTGATCTTCCTCACTTAGTCCACCCCGTAGTAACCGAAATGCATCACGCCAAAACTGCGCTAGATTGGGCCGTGCATGAGATGGATAGTCGCTACTCAGCCATGGCTAAACTTGGCGTGCGCAATATAGCCGGATATAATCAAAAAATTGCCGCCTTTGGTCAAAATAAACCCCAAGATGTGGCCGACCTTGAACATATGCCCTACCTTGTTATAATTATTGATGAACTTGCAGACCTCATGCTCACGGCGGCGCGCGAGGTAGAAACAAGCATTGTACGCCTAGCCCAGCTGGCCCGCGCCGCAGGCATACATATGGTGCTTGCCACACAACGCCCCAGTGTTGATGTTGTAACCGGCTTAATTAAAGCCAACTTTCCTTGCCGTATCTCCTTTCAAGTCAGTAGTAAACACGATTCGCGTACCATACTTGATACTGTAGGCGCGGAGCATTTATTGGGCAAGGGCGATATGCTCTTTAAACCAAGCGGTGGCCGCCTTACACGTTTGCATGGCCCCTTTGTACCCGACGAAGAAGTCCAAGCCGTAGTTGAACACTGGAAGAAGCAACTTCCCCCCAACTATAAAGTAGACTTTTCCGATTGGGGTAATAATGCTAGTGGTAACGGAGAAATATCCGGAAGGCATGAGGAACAAGACGCCCTATATGACGAAGTACGCTCCTTTGTGCAAGAGCAGGGCAAAGCATCAATTTCACTAATTCAGCGTCGCTTCAAGATAGGCTTTAACCGCGCAGCAAGACTCATGGAGCAATTGGAGCATGAGGGCATTATTGGCCCCGCAGACGGGAGTAAGCCACGCGTGGTAATGCGCTAAAAATATTTACAAGGGTCACATTCAATAACATATTGACTCATTAGATAAAAAATATTTCCTGCGTTAAAGTAGAGTGTCGTCTTATAAATCATTACACTTGCCAAACAAAATAATGTGTAGTAGGGGAAAGACAGGCATACAGCAAGTTACAACGCAAATAAGCAATTATTTTAGATGCTTACATATGCAAAAAACGACAATATGGCCAAAGAGATTGACTTGTAAGCTCAATCCCCGTGAAAATTCTTTAAGGAGCCACCATGGTTTATGACAATGTTTCAGCCATGAATGCCTTCGCAGACGGCATGGCAACCAGCGCGCATAACATCGCCAATATCAGCACTTCAAACTTTAGCGCGTGGGATTATCATTATGGCGCAGGAGCGGCAGGCAATGTTGTTTTGCATGTGGATCCAAACCCAGCCCAAATCACCACCCCTTATGAAACACCTCCGCCGCTTGCGACTCAAAGCCCTTTGATTGATGAAAGCCAATATAGGCCATACAATACAGTGGACTTAGCGCGCGAGTTTACCAACCATATTGCTACTCAAAACGCATTTGAGGCCAATGCCATTGCTATACGCACGCGCGATGATATGGAGAAAAATCTTTACAATCAAGTACATGGGCCAACGCTGGTCTCATATCGTGTGTAGATGGCATTGCAAGTAAGGCTATACTTGCAAAAATACTATTTCTACCATATAATTTAATTTTGTGACTTATAATTGAATCACCTTTACAGTCGAGTAAAAAAATGTGCGCCACCAATAATACTTCAGTGAACAATGACAATATGGACTCCCACGCCGAGGCTAAAAACTTTATTCATAGCACTGACTCTTATTTTACCACTTTGTGGACAGAAGACTTAAAAATTATTGATTGTAACGACAAAAGTGCTCAATTTATTGGTACAGATAAAGAAACCCTCATTAACTCCTTCTTTGACTTTTGCCCCACCCTGCAGCCTGATGGGCGACCTTCTAAACTTGTAAATAATGAATACCTTACCAAGGCTTTAAACGAAGGATTTTACGCATTTGATTGGAATTATCGTAAAAAAAATGGACAAATTGTTACGGCAAAAGAATCCTTAGTTCGCCATTTTTTTGAAGGTAAAAAATATATCATATCGTATGTATACGAAATGAAAAACTTAAATCCAGAACACACTACCTTGCAACTGCATTATGAAAGAACCCAAAGTCTACTTGAGCATCTACCCATTGGCGTTGAGTTTTGGAGTAAAGATTATCAATTAATCGACTGTAATAATAGTTCCTTACGCCTCTTAGGCATAAATTCTAAAGCTGAATACATTGAAAGAATAAAAGAAATTACGCCAGAATATCAACCCTGTGGGCGTAGCACGAAAGAACTAACCACCGAATATCTAAATAAAGCTATGAACGAAGGATTTGTGCGCTTTGAATGGGTACTTCTTGATGCTAAAGGCCAAGAAATTCCGGTTGAAGTTATACTCAATAAAGTAAAAAATGGCACGGAAGATATTGTAATAGCTTACTATAACGATTTGAGCGAAGTTAAACGCAACATATTAAAAACTGAAAGACTCGAACAACGCCTCACACATATTTTAGATGCAGCCCCCTACTCTATCACCATGTGGGACAAAAACTTCAAACCCATTGATTGTAATCTAGCCACGCTCAATTTCTTTGGTTTTGAAGATAAAGGTGATTTTTTAACAAATTATTATAAAGCCATACCCACATTTCAAAATACAGGCATATACCCAGGAAGACCGTTCATGGATTTATTTGGACAGGTGTTTGAAGATGGTTATGCATATTTTGAAGGGGAAATTGGCCACGCTAAAACCGATGAAAAGTTTTTTGTGGAAACCACACTGCGAAAGCTTTCCATCCAAGGGCAAGACTTTGTGGTGGCTTACTTAAATGACTTAACATATCAAAAAGCCATGCTTAATGAGATTGTTGAAAGTCACAGATCCATATCCATTGCTCGAGATGCTGCCGAAAAAAGTACACAAATTAAAAGTGAATTTTTGGCCAATATGAGCCATGAAATCCGCACCCCCATGAATGGCATCTTAGGTCTTATCCACTTATTGAGTTTTACCGAACTCAAAAATCAACAAACTGAATATGTTGACAAAATTCGCCATTCTGCTGAAAGCTTATTACGCATTATTAATGACATTCTCGATTTTTCAAAAATCGAAGCCGGCAAACTTGAAATTGAAAATACGTCCTTCACCCTAAAAGAAATTAAAGATGACCTCTGTGCCCTCTTTAATCCTAAGTTTGAAGAGAAAAACTTGGACGGGCAAATATTTACTACAGCAGACCTCAGCACAAAATTTGTGGGGGATCCCTTACGCCTAAAACAAGTTTTGCTAAACCTCATTGGCAATGCTATTAAGTTTACAGATTCTGGATCCGTTACCGCTGACGTGCAGATGGATTGCGATACTGAAAATCAAAAAGCCCTTTGCACTTTTTGCATTAGCGATACCGGCATTGGCCTTAGTCAAAAACAATTGGATCGTTTATTTAAAGCTTTTGGACAAGCAGATACATCCACCACCAGAAAGTATGGCGGCACTGGCCTTGGTTTAGTCATTTCCAAGCGTATTGTGGAGATTATGCAAGGGAAAATATGGGTAGAAAGTGAACCCAATAATGGTGCTAAATTCTACTTTACCGCAGTATTTAATCTAGACACAAACGAGGAGCAAGAGTCAGATATACTTGTAGATTTTGACAAAACTTACATGCTAGCTGAGTCTGACCCCAAGGATCTTAAATCAGCTTTAAGTCAGGCTTTTGGGTATATTTTGCTGGTGGAAGATAATGAAATTAATCAACTTATTGCCAACGAACTCCTATCTGCCAGAGGGCATAAAATTGACATAGCTCAAAATGGACAAGAAGCGATTGAAATGATTAACAAAAACAACTACGACTTAGTACTTATGGATATACAAATGCCTATTATGGACGGACTTACCGCAACGCTAAATATCCGCAAAGATCCAAAGTTCACAACACTTCCCATTATTGCCATGTCTGCCCATGCCATGAAGGGTGATAAAGAAATAAGCCTTCAACATGGCATGAATGACCATTTGGCAAAGCCCATCAATCCCGAAGAGCTACACCAAACCATTCAGGACTGGTTAAACAAAAAGTAAATATTCAACGAAATATAGTTTATTAGCTCAGAAAGCCCACGTAATTCAAGTCATCAAATTTAAAGTATGGGGCTTGCCTAAGCCAAATTTGTAGTTATATAAAAATCAAATACAAATTAAGTAATTTATATATACAACAAGGGAACATGCCATGCATAAGCACAATAACTCAAAGCAAATAAAAAATATTCCATACATTGGCACTAAAGGTTTTGATCCTGAAATGCTTTTTGTAGAATGTGCCAAGTGTGGCAACCCCATAATTTGGGAACAAGGCCGCTCTACAGAAATTTTGCAGGGTGCTGGCATTGACCCCTTGGAACTTGATGCCCAATGCCTATTGGTAACTGATGGTTGCCCACGTTGCTCGCATAATAAACTTTATCATGTACAAATTTTTAGGGTACAAAGCAACGGTGAGGGCATAAGCCGCATTGGCCGCCCCGGGCACGCTTAGCTTTAGCGATGCAGTGATTTATCATATGCTGAGCCCGCCTTTCTACACCTTGCCCTTTTTACATAAATGCCTATAATCAACCCATGAGCTCACAGCGAAATTCCATAAATTTACTCTCACCAGAACTGCGCAATCAAATTGCCGCGGGTGAAGTAGTCGAGCGTCCAGCCTCTGTACTCAAAGAGTTAGTAGAAAATGCCCTTGATGCCGAAGCCACACAAATTACCATCCATTTAGAAAACGGTGGACAAGGCTTAATCAAGGTGCAAGACGATGGTTATGGCATTGCTGCAGAAGAACTTGAGCTTGCGGTCACCCGCCACGCCACTAGCAAAATACATGACCTTGATGACCTTTTAACCATACATTCCTACGGTTTTCGCGGTGAAGCTCTGCCAAGCATTGCCTCTGTTGCGCGTTTTAGTATTACTTCTACCTTAAGCCAAAACAAAACCAATGTAGGGCATTGCTTACAAGTGGAGTTTGGGCAAATCAAAAACAGTTCTCCGGCATCATTACCACGCGGGACTGTAGTGGAAGTGCGCGATCTTTTTTCAAATATACCAGCTCGATTAAAATTTTTAAAAAGCCCCAGTACAGAAAATAAAAAAGCTCAAGACTGGCTAACTCGTCTAGCCATTGCTAAAAATCAGGTGGGTTTTACCCTAAATATTGGCGGGCGCGAAGTTTTACGCCTTGCCCCTGCACAAAGCCTAGTTGAACGTCTAAGCGCGCTCTGGCCGCCATTAATCATGGATTCCATGCGCAATTTTGATAACACCCACCACGACATCCGCACCCATGGCATGGCCGCCCTACCCCACACAAGCCAACCTCGAGCTGACAGAATTTTATGCTATGTTAATGGGCGAGCTGTACAAGATAAAACCCTACTTGCTGCCGTGCGTGAGGCTTATAAAGGCCGCCTAACCACTAAGGATTATCCACAAGTTGTACTTTTTATTGAAATAAATCCTGAAGAAATAGATGTAAATGTACATCCGGCAAAAACAGAAGTACGCTTTAGAGATAGCTCAAGTATTTTTTCTGCAGTGCGCCGTGGTATCCAGAGCATGCTAGAAACCAATGATGTCAATGCTTTTACCCTTACGCAGCCAAGCCAAAACCATGCGGATACACACACAGCCCCAAGGCAGCAAGGTTTTTGGGGTAGACTTGATAATCACTCCATCATAACGCAGAGAAAATCCCCCCCAGTGCATGAACCACAATGGACTACCCCCCATGCCCACAATGCTGGATTACATGAAAATAACGCAACCTTCGCGCTCGACCCTGCAAGCCATACCACATATGAAACATACGAACATGACTCCGCAGCGCAGGCGAAAGACTATCATAAAAAACACTTGATTGATCAAGACATTACACAAAAAAATACTCAATACACTACCAACATTGAAGATATGCAATATTGGGGACAAATTGATAATACCTATTTAGTGTTACGCTCTAAGGAAGATTGCTTATTCATATTAGACCAGCACGCCATGCACGAGCGTGTATTATTTGCGCGCATGCAGCAAGGTGCGCTAGCCGCCAGTGCACAGCTTTTAGCCCTACCCTTGGAACTTAATTTACACCCAGCAGAGGTAGAGCGTGCCATAAGTTTAAAATCTTCCTTAAAAAAACTAGGCTTTGAACTTGAACTTGAACAACAAAACCTATTTGTAAAAACCCTGCCCACGGTGTTAGATAGGATTGAGGCCAAAAATTTTTTACGCGAAGTGCTAGCTGGTCGAAAAGATGACCTTGATACACTTTTCATTTCATTTGCATGCAAGGCATCCATCAAAGCTGGGCAAAAATTAACCATTGACGAGGCTATGGGCCTCATTAAACAATGGTTCAATACGCCTGAGCGTGATTTTTGCCCGCACGGGCGACCTTGCATCCTGCGCTTTAGTGCCCATGAATTAGAAAAAATGTTTAAGCGAAAATAATATGCAAAATCATGTTTCCAAAAAGCGTTGGCTTGTGCTGCTCATCGCCATCCTAACCTATACCATTGCCGTATTTGACCGCATGAGTCCAGCTGTTATGGCCAATGATATCATGCTTGATTTGCAAGTTAATGCGGCCTTCATGGGTTTACTTGCCTCAGCTTATTTTTATCCTTACGCAATTTTGCAAATTCCTAGCGGTATTTTTGCTGATAAATTTTCGCCGCGCAAGTTGGTCAGCCTAGCTTTTGCCTTAGCCTCCGTGGGAACGTTCATCTTTGCCTTGGCCCCCACTGCAAGCATTGCCTTTGTGGGCCGCCTTATTATTGGCATTGGTTGTTCCCTGATACTTATGCCCATTTACAAAACGCTATCTAATTGGTTTAGTCAAAAAATATACATGGTTATCGTAAGCACAATCCTAGCTGGTGCCACAGGCATGGCAGCAGCCCTTGCGGGTGTGCCTTTATCCTTTTTTGTAGAAAGCTTTGGTTGGCGTATAACTTCTCAAGGTATAGGCTTTATCTCCCTTGCTGCAACGCTTGCCATCTGGTTTTTTTTCAAAGATTATCCACCCCACTCAGCTCAAACTCAAACGGAAAAGCTACCGCCTATACCGGTTTTACAGTCTGTTAAAATCATTTTAAGCAAAAGAAATTTCTGGTTGATAACCATTGCCTTTACAGCTAATGCATCAATTTTATTTGGATTTATCGGAGTTTGGTCAGGTCTATTTTATACGCAAGTTGTGGGCTTAAGTCGTATTGAAATGAGCACCCTACTAAGCATTGCCGCCACCACAACCATTGTTACGCCCATTATTTTTGCAAGCATTGCAGCCAAGGTACATTCACGCAAAAAAGTGGTTATTTTTATTGCAGGGGCCCTATTTTTAACCATGCTATACCTCTTTATGCGTAACGGTAGCTTTGATAAAACGGAAGCCTTTGCCTGGGGTATTATTATGTCCATAATAATCACCGCACCCGGAGGCTTGTACATGGTGGCAACAAGGGAGATATTTCAAAAAAATATTTCTAGTACATCCAACGGCTTAGCTTATTCCATCTGTATGCTTTGCACAGCCATCTACCAACCTTTAGTGGGTTTTTTGCTAGATAGTGCAGGCTATACCGATACTCTAAACGCTGACATGTTTATGCCCGTTTGCTGGCTCTATATTATCACCTCAGGCATGGGTTTATTGGCCTCCATGTTTTTACAAGAAAAGGATGGGAAATTGGTTTAAAAACTATACCTTGCATGCATCAAGCCTATGGCAAGGACACATAATAATTTTAGTCCCATACCATAAAAAACTTGTAGTAATAAATAATTATCTGTAAACTTTACACATATATTTACAAAAATTAGGACTAACCATGGATAAACAAGATACTTGCTCAAAACATTTTCCCCGCACGCTTTACGTTGCGCTATGGTTTCCTTTGGCCTCAGAAACATTTGTTTTCTATGAAGTAGATAAATTTTATAAGCAAAATATGCCTGTGTCCGTCATCACCCTCTACGGTGATAAACCCAAAAACTTGGCTGAACACATTCGCAACTCGCCAGTACCCATCGAGCGTTTTGGAATTCCTGCTACTGGGCGTATTCTTGCAGCGGCATGGCGCAGCTTCAAAAAAAACCCCGAAAAAACTAAGCATATTTTACGCAATATATTCTTACGCAGGTGGCGTGATTTAGAAATGCGCCTTGAAGCCGCGTGGGCTGGAGTGAGCGGATTTTATCTAGCCGAACGTTGTAAAGCCATGGGCATTGAGCATATCCACACCCCATGGGCTAATGGGCCAGCCACAGCGGCATGGGTAGTAAATTACCTAGAAGACATTCCTTTTTCATTTACTGCAAGGGCTGGTGACGTGCGTCCACCCGATGGCTTTTTAAAAGAAAAACTGGAGGCTTGCGCCTTTGCGCGTTCAGAATCATCTTATCAAATACCGCTCATGGCCTCATTTTTACCAGAAAAAGACCATGAAAAACTGTACATTACCTACAATGTGCGTACCCTCTCAGCCTCTGGTCAGGCTAAAGTTACCATGCAAAAACCATATAAAATCCTCTGCATTGGCAGATTGGTTGAAACAAAAGGATTTCAATATCTTATAGAAGCACTGCGCATGCTAGTTGATGCTGGCCAAGACGTACAACTCACCATAGCCGGTGACGGGGCATGGATGGGAAAATTAAAAAGGCAAATAGCAAGCCTCAAACTTGAAAATCATGTGCATATGCTTGGATTTGTTACTCATGACAATATTTTAGAACATATTCTCGCCAGTGATATCTTTTCCATGCCAAGTGTGGTCAAAAAAAATGTAGATGATTGCGACGGCCTACCCAATGTAGTTATTGAAGCCATGAGCTATGGGCTGCCGGTGGTAGCTACTGATGTGGCCGGCATGAGTGACGTGCTTAAAGACGGCGAGACAGGCTACCTAGTTCCGCAGCGTGATGCCAAGGCCCTGTATTTAGCCTTAAATAAAATGATTGCTGATCCAGAAAATGCCAGACGCATGGCCCATAATGCCAAAGACCTCATGAATACAATGTTTGATAGCGAGGCCAACCTTGAGCGCGTGCGCCAACTTTTTTGTAAATATACCCCGAAAAAAGAGCTATGAGAAAAGAGCCCCTATATGTAAGCATTGTCGTAGACGTGGAAGAAGAAGGCCTTTTTAGCGGCTGCTATCCACGTGAGGTCACCGTGGACAATGTGGCCCATTTGCCAAAGCTTGCCCCCATAACCGATGAATGTGCTATACCCCTAACCTTAGTTTGCTCACATCCAGTTTTTGTAAATACTGAAAGCTGCCGCATACTTGAACAGATGCGCCATAAATACAATGCAGAAATTGGCGTTCACTTACACTATTGGTGTACCCCACCCTACTCTGAACACGAGCTAAGCTCTGCTGCCATGTGCCCCTATGTACAAGCAAAGGATATGCCGCAAGACATTATGCGCGAAAAATTTAAAACTATTTTTGCCGCAGCTAAGGATTTTTGCGGGTATGATGTGACTACTTTTCGCATGGGCCGTTGGGATATGTCTAAAAATTTTTGGCCTGTACTGGCTGAAAATGGTGTTCAGGTCGACTCATCCATACGCCCTTGGCAATACCCAAAACAGTGGCGTGACCATTTTCTAGCACCCATCCAGCCCTATAAAGTACAAATTGACGGCAAAACAATAATCGAAATTCCAGACACATCCGTACCATTAGTACCCACGCATCCGGTCATACAACGCGCGCTCTATCATGCCCCAGCCTTGCTCAAGCATAGCTGGCATAGAAGCATAGTCATGCTCCCAAGTCCGGTACATCATAGCCTTGCCTACATGAAGGCGGCGGCCATGGTAATGTTGGCACGCGGAGATAAAGTACTTAATTTAACATGGCATTCTACAGAAATTGCACCGGGCGCAACACCACATTTGCCAAATCAAGCAAGCGTAGATAGGGTGATAGAAAGGGCCAGATTATTTTTGCTCTGGTTGCATAAACAAGTGCCGGTACGGGGTATAACCTTGGGACAATTTGCCACAGAAAAAGACTTCCACATTCCTGACTTGCATAAAGATGCCGCTGAACTACCAGGCGATTGGCACCCCTAAAGGATTCACATGACTACACCTCATGCCGCAGCTAGACCCATGCCCCTTGTTTTTATACTTGAAGAAATGAATTTCGGCGGCACTCAGAGGCAAGCACTTGAACTTGCAAGACATATTGACAGAAATCTTTTTACCCCTGAAATATGGACAGTTCGCGCTGGTGATGCCCTAATCCCGCAAGCTTTAGAAGCAAATATACCCGTGACCATACTGCGTAATGACAGCACATTGCGCCCATTTTTGGCTGCCTATGCCCTCTGGAAGAAACTTCGCAAAACACGCCCGCAGCTCATACATCTTTGTACTGTTTTTCCCAATGTTTGGGGGCGCATATTTGGAAAGATACTTAACCTACCCGCCATTGTTGGTGGGTGCAAGGGTCAAGGCAATATACGCTTGCAGCATGAAAAAATTTTCTGGCCCCTAGCTCATGGTCATATTTGCGATGCTAAATCCATAAAAGAGGGCCTTCAAGCCTTGGGAGTGCCAAACAATCGGGTGCATTTTATCACTAATGGGGTTAATGTAGATTTTTTTGTTCCCACAAGCACGCCGGTCAATACTCCTGAAATACTCTGCGTTGGACGCATGGTGGAAGAAAAAGATCACACCACCCTACTAAAAGCCTTTAGCATTGTACAAAAGCAAATCCCCGCAGCCCGCTTGCATTTAGTGGGGGACGGGCCACTACGCGGCAAAATGCAAAAATTAAGTAGCATGCTTGGGCTTGAGCAAAATATTATATTTTATGGCTCAAGCTCTACAGTTCGTGAGCATATGCAAGCTGCTAAAATGTTTGTTCTATCATCCATTTCAGAGGGTACACCCAATGTATTACTGGAGGCTATGGCCTCCGGCCTACCCATTGTGGCGACGGCTGTTGCTGGCATACCTGATATGGTTGAGCATGAAAAACAAGGCCTCTTAGTTCCACCACGCAGACCAGAAGAGCTTGCAAAAGCCATGGTGCAAATCCTTAGCGATGACAGTCTTGCTCAAAGCATGGGCCGAGTTGGCCGCGCACATGTTTGCACTAATTACTCCTTAGAAAAAGTAGCTCGTGCCCACGAAGCTGTATATACCAACCTCACATTATTGTGATTTAATCAATACTAACTCTATTGTGCATATGGTAAAGAGCACATTAATACTTCAAACAATCAATTCAAATTTCAAATCAGAGTATTGTGTATAAGTTTGGACTTAGAGAAAGTTGCAAAAAAATAAGCCCTGAAAACATATTAAGTTTTCAGGGCTTATGATTTTATGTTTTAGAATGAATATTCCATAATGAGGTTAACTTTCCAAGCATCTGATTTGCCAGCCCAGTTGGGAGTCGTACCGGCAGTATCATTCCACTCATCGGCATTAAAGCCATTGAAAATATAACCTATTTCAAAGATAGCATTGAGGTTTTCATAAATGCTCCACACGCTATCAAAGTTAATTTCCACAAGATGATCTTGAGTGGTTAGGTACATGCTTGACCAACCATTATCACCGCCAGAACCATCAAAGTATTCCATCATTTCTGGGGAGTTAGTACCACCGAAATAGGTAAGGCGTATGGTATGACTTAAATCTTCCGTAAAGGAGAAGTCTGCCACTTGAAGGCCAATACCCCAAGTGCCATCATAGGTTACTTTTAAGCCAGACTCACCCAAGGCACCCCAGCCGTAACCATCTTGAACATATGAAGTAAAGTTACCAGTGCCAGTAATGGTGGGCATGCGCTCAGAACCATTTTTAATATCGCCATCGTCACCTGATGCATACCAAGCAAATAAGCCTGGACGTCCCCAATCCATTTGATATTCAACCAAGGCTTTTACTACCCAGCCAGCACGGTTTGCGCTGGCACCATGTCTGGTTAAACCATCGTGGAAATTGGTGGCATTGTACTCACCAAAGCCGTAGGTTGCACCATAGTTAATATCAAATTCAATGTTAAATGGATCCCATGCAGAAATTACAATGGGTATACCAGCAAAGAATTGTGAACCGTAGGCATTACCATCACGCCAAGTGTCTGCATTAAAGCCTATAGGTAAAAATACTGAATGGAGTTCGCCATTTAAGTCATCATCTGGACTTATGGAAACATTTCTACCAATGGCACCATAAAGAGCCCAAGGTGTAATTTCAAAACCTTCAAATGATAGTGGCAAGGCAAGACCAAAATAGTCTGCATTGTCAAGGTAGTTGTCAGGATCATCTACGTCGTCAAACGCACGGCCTAGATTTTCATAGTTATCATTAAATGGGCGTAGCCACATGGCCGTAATGCTTGCGGTGTCATTAATGGCATAATTTGCTACAATACCGGCAACTTGCTCATCAAAAACAGCTGAGCCACCCGCAGCATTGGGCATGGCTGCGCCAAAAAGACCCATGCGAAATTGCAATTCGGTGTTTGGTACATACCAGTCAAGGTAAGCACTCATAACCTCAATAATAACACCATCCGCACCAAGAGCACCACCACTTTCAGCGTTGCCCCACACGGTATCTCCCATTTCAAACTGTACTGTGGCTGAAAGATACTCATTGGCTATGGCATCAAGTTGCAAGCGCACACGCTGCGCTGCACCAAAGACATCATTGCCACCATTGTGATTTTGTTCAAAAGAGTTTTCAACCGCCCCAAAGCCCATAAGCCACTCACCAGAGGCTTTAAATTCAATGGCTTTTGCCTCAGTTACGCAACCCCAAACTAGGCCAGCGGCCAAAGCTAGGGTTATCAGCTTCTTTTTCATAATTTCCTCCACTATTGTTTTTTTTGCAAACTATTTGCTTAAACCTTTTGCTTGAAGCACTGCGCATACTACGTCATAAGTATTGCCCGAATGTGGTTAAGTTTAAGTACTAATCCACATATATTCGGGCAATATTTGGAAGGATGGGTGCATGGGTGTAACTAATAAGCCAATTGAAAACGAATGTCAATATCATTTTATAAAAAATAATTTTTTTACGTATCCACTTATTATTGTGGATAATTAAATTCTTAAAATAGTATTGACAATCAAATTCATTTACTTTAAAGTACATCTGCGCTTGAAGACACGATACATATACATTTAATTTTATTAATATAATTACGTCAGAAGGATGTTGGGATGACCAAAAATATAGCTCAAGGTGAGATTAGTGTGGAATATACCATATCTGCCATCGACACCTCAGGTGATGATGAAATGGAAAAATTTCTAATTTCATTAGGCTGTTATGCAGGACAACAAGTAACTATTGTATCAAAACTTAATAAAAACTTAGTACTAACCATAAAAGATGCTAGATACAGCATTGATGAAAGTCTAGCACAAGCCATTTATATTGAAGGCTAACCGGAGGAATAATGAGAATTGCTTTAGCAGGTAATCCAAACAGCGGAAAAACTACACTTTTTAACGCCATTACAGGTAAGATTGAAAAGGTGGGTAACTGGGCTGGCGTAACCGTTGATAAAAAAGAAGGAACAATAAAACAAAATCTTATCGTGGGCGCAGACAAATTAATTGCCGTAGACTTACCCGGTGCATACTCCATGTCACCATTCACATCAGAAGAAAATATTACCCGGAAGTTTGTCCAAGATGAAAACCCAGAAGTTATCATTAATATTGTTGATGCAACTAACTTAAGCCGTAGTCTTTTCTTCACCACACAACTTTTAGAAGTGGGTATTCCGGTGGTGGTTGCCCTCAATAAAATTGACCTTAACACCAAGAAAGAAATTAACATTGATATAGAAAAGCTATCTAGTAATCTAGGTTGCCCCGTTGTTGCCACCACCGCAACCAATACCAGCGACAATGGTCTTAAAGAACTCATTGCCGCCGTTGTGACAGCTAGAGGGCAAGAGCAAAAATCCCCCTTCACTCAAAATCATACAGCTGCTACCAGCAAAGAAGAGGCTAAGAGCCTTGATCTTCAACGTTATGAATTTGTAAACAGCATTGTAAAAAACGTAGAGACACGCAAAATAGCAAGTAATAAACAGTCATTACAAGATACAGTTGACCAAATCCTAGCCAATAAATATTTAGGGATACCAATTTTTGCTCTTGTTATGTGGGGCGTATTTTATATTTCACAAACTACCCTTGGAACCTTCATTGCCGATTGGCTCGTAGGTTATATCGACGCATTTAACGAGTGGGCGGCAACAGCCATGGGCGAAGGCGCATCCCCCCTTGCCAAGGCACTATTGCTAGATGGTATCATCGGTGGTGTTGGTGCCGTGGTTGGCTTTTTGCCTTTGATTATGGTTATGTTCTTTCTACTGGCACTGCTTGAAGATTGCGGATATATGGCCCGCGTAGCAGTTGTTATGGATAGATATTTAAAATTTGTAGGACTTTCTGGTAAGTCCATCATTCCCATGGTTATAGGCACAGCTTGCGCCATCCCCGGGGTTATGGCCACAAGAACCATCAGAAATGAACGCCAGCGCAGAACAACGGCCATGCTAACACCCTTTATGCCTTGCGGGGCCAAGCTACCTGTTATTGCTCTTTTTGCGGGCGTATTTTTTGCCGATGACCCATGGGTGGGCACCTGCATGTACTTTATGGGTATTGCCTTAATTATTTTCGGTGCTTATGTAGTTCAACGTATCTCTGGGCATAGGGACGCTCAATCCTTTTTCATCATGGAACTACCGGAATATCAATTCCCAAATCTTGCACGGGCAACTGTATCTATGCTTTCACGTGGTAAAGCCTTTATTGTCAAGGCCGCAACAGTTATCTTAGTTTGCAATGCTGCCGTGCAAATTATGCAAACATTTGACTGGTCGTTTAATGTGGTGGCTGAAGGCGCAGAAGGCACAAGTATTCTTGCTTCAGTTGCCGGCCCTTTTGCCTTCTTGCTTCTTCCTTTGGGCTTTGGTGCATGGCAGCTAGCAGCAGCAGCTATCACCGGCTTTATTGCAAAAGAAAACGTAGTTGGCACCCTAGCCGTAGTTTATGGGATTACAAACTTCATTAATACTGATGAATTAGCCCTTGTCGATGGTGCTAGTACCGTTGCTCAAACTATGGGCATGACGCAAGTAGCAGCCCTTGCATATCTCATGTTCAACTTATTCACCCCCCCATGCTTTGCGGCCATTGGGGCCATGAATGCTGAGATGGAAAATAGAAAATGGCTATTTTCTGGCATTGCCTTGCAGTTTGGTACAGCCTTCGTAGTGGCTTTCTTGGTGTATCAAGTTGGTACATTCCTAACATTGGGTACCGTAGGCACGGCATTTTTACCTGGATTAATTGTAGTTTTGGCACTTATTGGATTACTCATCTACTTAATTAAAAGAGGAGATGAGGCCTCCATGCAAAACTATAAAGCTGCAACAACTTAATAAATACAAAATCTTGCTCGTGGTGAATCCATAAAAACCATGAGCAAGGTTTATATTTAAGGATATTTATGGCTGATTACATCACTTGGGTAATTATTATTGCAATCCTATCTTGGGCCATAGGCTATATTATTGTACAAAAAAGAAAGGGAGTTAAGTGCATCGGCTGCGCGTCAGAAGCTAAATGCAATTGCCAGTCGCACACAAACCATGCTTGCGATTGTAAAATAGACCCCGCCGCCAATTGTCAGGGCAAGCCTATCTCATAAAATCCAATCACACCATACAAGATGGAATAAATTTTTTGTTTCTACAAACCCCCTGCATAATGAATTATGCAGGGTTTGAAGTGTTGACAGCAGTTATATTACGATCGCCCACTATAGCAATGACTTATGCATGCGTTTTATATGCCATAGAGAAAGAGTCAAAAACACACTACCAGCCAATACGTGAATACGCTTACTGCCAAGCCCAATGGCTACAGCAGTCGTACCCAATGAAATTGCCATAGTGCGATTATAAATCTTACGCTTTTCCCTTGTGCTTAAATTGCTTATGCATGCAGGGATAGTGCAGCTATGCTTTTTGACTGGTTTTTTTGGCTCTATTTCATTAAAGTTGAGCAATTGTTCGCCTTGCTTTAAGAGGTTAAGCAATGTTTCTTGATCTAAAACTTCCTCATCATATTCAAGCAAGATGGAGCCTGTACGGGCATTATGCTTAAGTGACTCCACACCGGATAAAGTTTGTAAAAACTCCTGCACCTGAGCAAAGACTTGCTCATCTTTAAATATAGGATGGCGTAAACGTACTCTACCTTCTACAAATGATGCAACGTAGTTCTCAATCATACTATTCTCCGTGTGTGATTGGGGGATTATCGTTTAAAGACAACAAGGGGCGCATAGCATTAGCTGTAACGCCAACGGTGGTTGTGTTATGTAGTACTGCCGAAGCCGTTGGACTAATAATGCCCGCAAGGCTTAAGCCCAAATAGGCCGTATTAAGGCCAGTATTCCATGCAAAATTTGCCTTGATGCGTTTAAGAACGCGCTGTCCAAGTTGCCTTGCCAAAATCAAGCCTTCAAGCGAGCTGTGCGTAAGTACAACATCTGCCACTTCTTGGGCAAGGTCTGTACCATCGCGCAAGCTAACACCAACGTTAGCTAAAGAAAGGGCCGGAGCGTCATTCATACCATCGCCAACCATAATAACATTGGCACCCTCAGCTTGAATTTGACTTACAATTTCAGCTTTATTCACCGGCAAAACCTTAGCATAAACCTCTGTAATACCTAATTTTTTAGCAATATTTTCAGCTGAGCGACGCTCATCACCAGTAATCATTACAACGCGCTTAATGCCATTTGCATAAAGAGCTTGAATCACATCTGCTGCTTCTTCTCTTATAGTATCTTCAATGGCAATAAGCCCAGCAATTTTTGCTTCAATAGCTAAATATAATAGCGAATATCCTTGTGAAAGTAAGGCATTGGCTTCTTGCTCTAGGGGGCCAAGGTCAATGCCTTCATCTTCGCAGATATAATGCCTACTGCCAAGGAGTACGCGCTGTTCACGCCAGCGACTGGCAATACCATGGGCAACGATGTATTCTACTTCATTATGCTCTTCCCTATGTTTTAGACCTTCCTCATCGGCCTTTTGAACCACGGCCCTAGCCACTGGATGAGGAAAATGCTCTTCAAGACAAGCTGCAAGACGTAGGATTTCTTTTTCAGACAAATCACCATGAACCACAACCTTTGCCACTCGTGGCTTGGCTTGGGTGAGAGTGCCGGTTTTATCAAAAATAACTGTATCTGCCTGAGCTAGACCTTCTAAAAATACGCCGCCCTTAATCAATACACCGCGGCTTGCGCCTTCGCGCATGGCCGCTAAAATGGCTAATGGTGTAGCAAGACGCAAAGCGCATGAATAATCCACAAGTAATACCGATGCTGCGCGCAAGGGGTTACGAGTAACAAGCCAAACCACAGCAGCCAGTAAAAAAGTAAAGGGTACAGCCATATCAGCCATGCGCATGGCCTTGCCTTCAACGGAAGCTTTTAAGTGCTGTGAGTTTTCAATAAATTCAACGATTTTTTGCAGCCGTGTTTCTGTGCCAATGTGAGTTGGACGAATAAATAATGTCCCATCCTCCACAATGGTACCTGCAAAAACAGACCCACCTGCCTTGCGGAAAACCCCTTCTGGCTCACCAGTCATTGATGCTTGATTAACAATGGCCTCACCATCAGTAACCACACCATCAACAACAATTACGCCACCAGAGCGCACAATGACAATATCATCAAAATTAAGCTGCTCAAGAGGGATGCGTATTTCTTCATTATCACGTAAAATCCAAGTAGTATCAATATCAATACTCAAACTTTGGGCAAGGCTTGCCCTTGAAGTTTGCCTTGTCCATTCTTCCAAAGCATTACCCATGCTTAATAAAAATGTCAGGATACTTACTGTACGAAAATCACGCCTAAATAAAGAAATTACGATGGCCGTTGCATCAAGCACGTCTACATTAAGCTTACCTTGAAACAAAGCCTTTATCCCATGCAATATATAGGGGATTGACCTTTGCACAGCACCCAATGTGCGCGCAGCCATGGGCATGAGTGGTCGCAAAACCACAAAACGCAAAATGGGCCAAACAAAAAGCCTTGCCCCCATGCTCATTGGAACTAGCCCCCCACTTTGCTTGGGGCGTAAAGGCATATTACTAGGAGCAGGAGCATCATTAACACCTAGTGATTTTAATACATTATCACGAGATGATAAATCTTCATACCAAAACAACACACTGCCTGTCCTAGCATTTATTTGCAGCTCCATAAGACCAGATATAGACTCAAGTGCGCGCTGTATTTTTTTTACACTACGCTTACTCAAGGGCTGCATTGCGCGCAAACGCATGCGACCATTACTCGCTATTACTTCGTGAACAACACTTAATTTCATTATTTTTAACTATTGTGCGGCTTCTTCTTTTTGAGCTTTACGTTTTTCAGCAGAGCTTTGTGCCTCTGCAACTAAATCTTCAACATTTTCTTTTAAAGTTTCAACCTTACCCATAAAAGCATCCTTGGCATCCATTCCGCGGCTGATTAAACCAGCAGCAAAGGGGCGTACCCCCTCTTGACGCGAAGCTGCTGCTGCACCAGCAGCACCAACAATAACACCACCTAAAAAGACCAAAGCAAATTTAAAAATTCCGTTCATAGTGTTCTCCTCTATGGTTTATAATTATAGTTACTTTTAAAACACATATCATAAAAAAGCAACTAATAACACTAGCAATACATCTTTATAAAAATTTTTCCGTCGGCTAGCTATCTTTAATATCCCAAACATTTCTTTGATTTTTATTATCAATATCATTTTCATCATGAATGGTCAAGATTAAAATTATGTTTCCCATGCTATGGTCTAAAATTTTAAGGAGTTTTACATTAAAAAGATTGACAAAATAATGGTCTGTGCTTAGCTATTACTAACATTGCTTAGGAGGCAAATATTATGGTTGAAGTATCTGAAAGTGCCCGCAAAGAGTTGGAAGCGTATTTTGCTGGCAAAGAAAAAGGTTCTATACGCATATATCTAGCACCAGGTGGTTGAAGCGGCCCACGCTTAGCGTTGGCTCTGGATGAGCCAGGTGACGAAGATGATACTTTTAATGTTGAAGGTTTTACCTTCTGTGTAAACAAAGAGTTGTTGGAAACTATTGAGGGTGTTAGCCTTGATTTTGGCTATATGGGTTTTCAAGTAAATCCATCAAAGCCCCTAGCAAGCACAGGTAGTGCTTGTGGTGGATGTAGCAGCAGTGGCACTTGCTCAACATAGATTTAATGTTGATAGCGATTATTTAATGGCACTGAAAAACATATAAATACATTAATTGTTTTCAATCATTAACTATTAGGCCGATGCCAGACTTAGTCTTGCATCGGCTTTTTGCTTATGTAATAATGCTTTCACAGGGCCTTAAAGACTCCTCGGAGGCTTTTGGAGCGTTGACAATAGTCAATGCGACCAAAATCAGGAATAGGTGGAGTCTTATCTTGCCGTCAAACGATTAATTTTTATGGTTTTTAACCCTGAGCTGTGATTTTTTGTTTTTAATTTTTTGTAGTTTTCACAAAATTGCACTGAAAAATAATTATGCTGGACTCTTATATATGACAAAAAATATTACCATCACCGCCGAGGAAGCAAAAAAACGCAACAGCGCAAAGCATTTGTATTCACTTGATGAATTGGCAAAAAAAATAGCCTTGGAACAACAAGAGGTTATAGTAAAAAATAAGCATAGCGCATCCACAAAGGTTAGGAAAACTCGCTCCACTTACAAGCGATGCCTGCTTTGGCTTGCTTGCCTTTTGCTTGTGCCAATTGTGTTAATTATGGGTGCCCTTGTGTACATCACCTCACCCTTAGCAGAACATAGGCTAACTTCGTGGGTGGTATCTGGCATCAACCACATGGGCAAATCATCGGACTTGCGTGTACATATTGGTTTGTTGCGCGGATTTTGGGATGGTGAACTAAAACTATACGATGTAAGAATTCAGGATAAATTTGGTCCATGGTTATATGTGGAGGAAGGCACAATTCACCCCGATTGGGGCGGTGTAGTACGCCTTGTCGTGGCAGTGCTACAATACCAGCGCACCGGTTCGGTAAGTAGTTATTTACATGGCAATGCCAAGGCCATAAGCGAGATTAGAAACAATAGAAATACATATAATAAAGATGAAAATAGCGTTTACACACCTCAAGACGGAGATGAATTAGATAATAATATTGATATACTATCCGACAATACAAGCCCTACCCCACCAGAAAAAATTAATGCAAAAAGCTTTGAAGTAGCTGCCATGCAAAAAAAATCCGTACCGGTAGTGATGGTACCTCATACTCCTGATGTTATGGATAATCTGCTGGAACCTTCCAATGTATTAAAAGATAAAGTGACCATCGGCATTAAAGTTGGGACTTTACTTGGGGTGCGCATGCCGCGTTTTCCTCGTTACAATATAGACACAGAAGAAACGCCTACCCAAAGTAAGGCCATTTCATTTATGCCTCCATGGTGTGCTCTGGATGTGGGTGAATTTGAGGTGGCCAATTTTCAATTGGGCCCGTCTGGGCGTGATGTTTTCATATCTGCACGGTTTCAAGGGCAAATTAGCTCTAATCAAGCTAGATTGCGCAGCACTTTTTTGGCAGAAAAAACTAGCTCCGGCCAATGGGTTTTGCCCTATACTCAAGATTTGCCAGCGGATGTCACTTTGTCCATGCGCCAA
The DNA here is from genome assembly GCA_964370305.1 of uncultured Desulfovibrionaceae bacterium. Lineage (GTDB taxonomy): Bacteria > Desulfobacterota > Desulfovibrionia > Desulfovibrionales > Desulfovibrionaceae > CAYJAD01. Next base: position 11,097 of record CAYJIU010000003.1, on the reverse strand, counting down.
TTGCATGAAAAAAACAATCTACCCATGACTAATATACGCGACTCTGCGCGCGAATTCTTCGCTGAGAAGAAGTTTCTTGGATTTTTCTCTCTTGATTATAATGACGGCGATGCTGATTTACGTGTTCAATGGCGCGATACTATCGTAGGCCCAGCCCTATTAAAAGGCTTGGAGGGTTTTTGGTCGCGCTTTCGTATTCTAGCACATATGCCCACTTGGCCCCCCACGAAAGATAATCCTCTAATGGCTCAGCTTGTTAGTCGCTTTGGGGCAACCTTCAGTCAAGAAAGTATGCGCCTTAGGGCATCATTAGCTTCTGCTCAATTGTATTGGGGTGGAGACCGCTTTGTCATCCGTGACTTAAATGTAATAAGCCCTGTCAAGCGCACAAATATCACCTTAAAGGGTAGCATGGGCGTTGACCCGACGCACAGTTTTGGCACTCAGCTTAAAATTAATATCAATGACCTTGGAATATTTACAAGCCTACTTGGCTTAGACCCTAAACAAACGCCCGTTGGCGGAGGCCTGAGCTTTGATGCTTATATTACACGTGGAGGTGAGCATTTACTCTGGTGGACAAAGCCCCTGCCACACATACAAGTTAACCGTACCCTACCCGGCTTAATAATCATGCCGTATGACTTTTCAATTCTAGCTAAGGATATTAGTGCTACTGTCAAAGCAACATTAAAATCAATCATGAATTTAAGCACATACAAGCCTAACGCCGTAGAAATAGCAACATCACAACTACCACCTGCATCCGGTAACGAAGATGCTATGCAATTTCGTGTTAAGCTTGCAAGTCCTAAAATTAGCCTGCCATCAGGTGATATTGATGACGTATTTTTAAGCATTAATGCTAAATCATCTGATGCCCTTAAGGCTCCCACTGGCACAGCATTTAAGGATGAGCAGGCAGCCAAGCAATATATAAGTACGCAAAAATCAGCCTATGATGTGGATTTTACAGCCAAGGGGATGCCGCGCGGGCTTGTGGGCACTACATTTTCACGACTAGGTAACGTACATGGTCATGGTAAGGGGGGGATGACTTCCAATTGGTTTATGGGGGGATTGCATGATGAGTCGCGCATTTTCCACCTCGAATTTGAAGATTTTAACCTTCATTTGCCTGGTATCAACTCCAAAGCAGATCTTAGATTTTTATATGCCCTACCCATTGTAAAGAGAAATTGGCCTTGGATTGACGGCAATTTTAGTATAAATGTTGACAATTGGCGTTGGATTGGGCTTGTTACTGGTAGCAATGTGCGCGGCAGTAAAATAGATTTAGCTTCCGAATTAAAATCATTTTATGATGCTAGCGGCGTGCCTCGCCAGTACTTCAATGCTTCAGTCAAGGCCGATAGATTTGACTCCACTCAATTTATAGTGCGAAATATATACGGAACCGCTGAGAGCAAAAACGTACATGAACTAGCTGATATATTAGCCCTTTCCACGGGAAAACTGCGTGAAGCCTTAGTGAAAAAACTTGTATATAAAGCTTCACCGAACACAGCTTTGCTAGAGTCGTCACTGCAACTTGGAGCTGGTAGAGCTAGTGGTTTCAATTGGCATAAAGGTGATTTTGATTTGCGCGTCGTGGACGAAAATGCAAAATTTAAAGTACAGATGAATGGGGATGTCTCTGCCATTTTAGACGGGACTTATAGCTTCCGCAAAAGAGTAGTAAGTTTAAAACAAATGCAGTTCTTAGACAATTAAACCGTTATATTAAAATATGACAAAAGGCTATTGGTATCATCACTAAAACTTGACGTAAAACGATATAGCAGCTCTGTAGAAACGCTTTCATTACTCATAACCTCGCGCTGCATGGTTGTATCACCAGAAAGCCCTAGAGTATCCATGAGCTCTGTGAAATGATTATACATATTTGACCACAGCTCGGCATATTTATCCGGATCTTTTTCATACACATTACGGTTAAGATCATCATCCACACTGCCAAGGGTGAAAACTGCATCATCTTCCCCCAATGAGCTAAGCCAATTTAGCATGTCATCAAAGCTTTCCGTGGCTGGTAAGGCTTTGGAAACCTGATCAAATAGGCGTTGATTTTCCGTCAAAATATAAGTTTGGTTTTCCTTGTAGCGTAGTTCATCAAGTAGCTCTAAAGCTTCATCTGAAAGAGTAACTGCGTCTTCACTATAGGTCTTTTCTTCGGCCGTTGCACTGGCAAATAGGCTACTTACGCTAGTGCTTGTGGAAGGACTGTTGGGATCAAGTACGGATATGTTACTCATATAAACCTCATCTTGGAATTTATGTGCGCAAGACATAATTGCCTACACGTATTTTGATTTGCAAAAAATGTTCCGGAAAAAATTTCCATAATTTTACACAAGTAACCAAACGCCATATATATACCTAACTCGACCACACAAGTAAACACTCCTGTGCAATTCATTGTGCGGAGTATTTTGCAGCATTGACGTGAAGTCAATGCGACTAAAAATTAAGGGTAAGCACAATTCACTTGCGCTAACTCTAAAAATGCTCAAGCATTAAAAAATCTGCGATATGTAGAGTTTTGATACCTTCATAATTACCACTAGCAAAAGAGTCCGCACATAAAACGTATTTGGGATAATTATCTTTTATTTTAAGAAGTCTTCCATATTCACGTTCTTCGGTGCTTGTTTCTCTTATGCTTTGGCAAACTTGGATATATATTTTTTCGCCTTGTTTTGTGGCAATAAAATCAATTTCATAATTGCCTAATTTGCCTATATAAACTTCATATCCACGAGATAAAAGCTCTATATAAACAACACTTTCAAGCATGGCGGCTATACTATCGGAGGAATAGCCAAGCACGCTATACCGCAAGGCTGTGTCAGCAAGGTAAAATTTTTCCTGCGTCTTTAGGATTTCTTTACCCTCTAGGTCGTAGCGTTGGCATCTTTGTAGAATAAAGGCATTTTCTAATTGCTTTAAGTAGTTGTATACTGTCTCAATGTTGATTGATCTGTTTTCACTCTTCAAATATTTTGAAATTGACGCACCTGAAAAAGTCCTACCAACATTATTAAAAGCAAACTTTACAACCCTTTCAAGCTGATCAACTTTACGAATTTTATTTCTTTTTACAATATCGGTGAAGATAGTTGAATTATAAATATCTTTCACCATGGCATAGGCTTCATCTTGGTTGTATTGCCTTAGATGTAGCGCAGGAAACCCGCCCTTTTGTATGTATTCCACCAGTTCATCATGCAAACTGCCAAGCGTAGCATATTCTTTTTTGAAGCTAAGATACTCTTTGAATGACAAAGGATAAACTTTTATTGAAATATATCTGCCTGTTAAGTACGTGGAAATTTCAGATGAAAGCAAATTTGAATTGGAGCCAGTGAGATAAATATCTACATCAAAATCAAGTACAAGTGAATTCACAAGTTTTTCCCATGATTCAACCTCTTGGATTTCATCAAAAAAAAGATAGTATTTTTCCTTGCCTTTAATTTTATTTTTTAATTCTTCATAAAGAGCTTGAGCTATTTTGAGATGTTCATACTGCAAAGAATCGAAGTTATAATGGAGAATTTGCTCTTTAGCGACTCCACGTTTTTCTAATTCTGCAATGAGCATTTTTAGAAGCGTGGATTTTCCACAACGCCTAATGCCAGAAATAATCTTTATAAAAAATGTGTTAATATAGGGTATTAACTTATTCATGTATGAATGTCTGTATATCATTTTTGCCTCCTAACTTTCTGTTTTTCAATATATAACAGAAAAATAACCCAGAAATAAGATGTTTTTATGGTTATAACCAGAAAAGCTTTTATACATGAGCAGGAATAATTAAAACTCTCCAACTTTCTATTTGCCCTAAAAATGGCATAAACACGAAAAAAGCCCTTACAGTTTTCACCATAAGGGCTTGATTTTATTGGTGGGTCGTGCGGGGTTCGAACCTGCGACTCTCTGCTTAAAAGGCAGATACTCTACCTACTGAGTTAACGACCCGTTTGGGAAATAGCCTTATATGCAATATATTGCATCCTGTCAAGAATTTACTTACAACTTTTTTTAGTTGTTACATTGCTCCTAGTTTGCAAAGTATTTTTCCTAAAAGTAAAGCGCGTGCACTACTCCATCACCGCTATATTCGCATCAAGAGTGGTGGTGACTCGAGCATTATTTTTGCAATTTGTTACTTTTTAGATGTATTTTTTGCATCGCTGAAACGAACTAAGAACATACCGCAAAAGCTTTTATCTTTATATATTTCCACACGATAAATGCTTCCACTATTATCCACAGAAAACTTCTTAATGAAGGAATTTTTTTGTAATTTAATATTGCTTTCATTGGCTTCGCCCGTGTTTGCACCAATGGCATTAACTCTATATCCTTCAATATCAAGCACTTGAAAGCTTTTTGCAACAGGCACAATACTACCGAAGTGAATTACGCGCTCCTTATCATCAACTATAATCTTTAATGTATCAAGGCTATTATCTATATCATGCCAATCTGGCCTGATGGTGGTTAGGGTGCGATTGCCGTAGTGTACATACAAATTTTTACCATTGGGAAGTACAGCCATGATGGGCTTTGAGGCAATGGGTGAGTAGTCTTCCTTTGGTAAAGGTAGGTAATTAATATGTGAGCGCACATCCTCAAGAGGCAGCATTACTCTATTATTTACAAAACTTACGCTAAGTCCAGTATAAAGGGCTTCGCTTACACCTTGCAGGGTAAGTGGAAAGTCACGCTTAAGTTCAATATCTGCCAATTGTGCAAAGGCTTCTATCATGTGTAAATGATAATAAACACGCCTAACTACTGAAAATTCTTTACTAGCCTCAAGCCCAAAGGCTGGTTTTTTATTGCGCACAGCAAACCAAGAAAGACTTTTTTCCATTTCTCGGTCACCTTGGGCGGTATGAGTATTGCGCACTGTGAGGTAATGGTCTTTATGTAGCAAATTTTTATTGACATTTTTAACAACATCTTCTGCCAAGTTGCCCAAAAACTGCATACGTTCATCAATGTTTACATGCGGATAATTTTTGTGCTGCGGGTCAAAGTTTGGCATATAATCTTGGTCTATAATCACTGATTGGCCCCAACGAGCTGGCCCATGTAGGGAATCTTTGTATTTAGGACGGTAAAAACCACTACCATCGTGCAAATTTAGGATAAGCTTAACTTCCGATGAGCAAATGAGTTTTTGGATGCGGCTTACGGTGGAATACTGCGGGTCGGTATCAGGTAAAATGGCGAATTTACGATTCATATCGCCATGTATGCCACGTTTACGCTTGATAATACTTGGAAAATTAAGGTTTGGTACAATCCATAGTGTACCATTCTCCACCGTATAGCGCGTGGCCACAAGGGTAGCGGCAGAAAACCCACCGGGCTCATCGCCTTGAATCCCCCCCACGATAAGCATAACTGGCCCTTCAGTGCCTATACGAAATAGGCTAAAGTCCAAGAGTTCCTTATGGTTAACCTTGGCAAAAAGTGTATGGGGCAAACATAAGCAATAGATTAATATTCCTATTAAAAAATAAAATTTCAGTTGCAAGTGCAGCGCATGAACTGTATATAAATAGCATGTTTTCACAAGGGAAAATGTATACAATTTTCCTTTATAAATCAACACAAAGACTTTTTGCACAATAAAGTATATTGACACAGTATTAGCACTTAACTTTTTGCCCAATAAAGTACATATTTTATAGCACATAGCATTTATCATTAAAAAACTTTGCTTAAAATGGTGGTCATCGCAAAAATAAGTATTATAATATGGTTGGAGTTAATATGCAGCCTTTGCAAATGGCAACTATTGAGGCTGCTTAAGGAGAATAATTTATGACAAGTCAAATAAAAACCGTATTACTTTTGGGCCTGCTCTCTGGGTTAATTATTGTGCTTGGTGGTGCCCTTGGGGGTAAAACCGGTATTATTATCGCTTTTGGTTTGGCCTTACTTATGAACGTGGGATCATACTGGTATTCTGATAAAATAGTCCTCTCCATGTATAAAGCTCAAGAACTATCCCCACAGGACGCGCCAGCCCTGCATGCTATGGTAGAGGAGCTTGCCGCCAAAGCTGGTATTCCAAAGCCAAAAGTATGCATTATTCCTGAAGAAGCGCCCAACGCCTTTGCCACAGGCCGCAACCCTGAACATGGAGTTGTGGCGGTCACAGATGGCATAATGCGCCTTTTAACGCCTGAGGAGTTACGCGGAGTTATTGCTCATGAAATTGGGCACATTGCCAATAGAGATATTCTTATTCAAACCGTGGCTGGTGTATTGGCCTCGGCCATTGTATCCATAGCCAATATGATGCAGTTTGCAGCCATTTTTGGTGTAGGACGCAACAGTGACGATGAGGGCGGCGGTTCTGGCGGTTTATTGGGTGGACTTTTGCTCGCCTTTTTGGCTCCCGTTGCGGCGGCTTTAATTCAAATGGCTATTTCACGCTCACGCGAATATTTAGCCGACGATACCGGCGCTGCCATCAGTGGGCAACCACTTGCTTTAGCTGGAGCTTTACATAAGTTACAAAGCTATAACCAGCGCATACCCATGCGCAATGGCAATGCCAGCACCGAGCAAATGTTTATAGTTTCGCCGTTATTTGGCGGAGGTATGGCCAATCTTTTTAGTACGCACCCACCCATTGAAGAAAGGGTTGCCAGATTACAACAAATGGCTACAAATGGTTAATTTTTACGCTGATATTGTTGATTTGCCGGAGGATATATGCAAAACCGTGTTTTAGTGCAAGCTGATGAAATGTCTCGTATTTTAGAGCGACTGGCCTCACAAATAGTAGAAGCACACGGAGCATGTGGACAGGTTATGCTTGTGGGTATTCAAAGACGCGGGGTGGACATTGCAAAAAGATTGCAAAATCTTTTAGAAAAACGCCTTGGCACTAGCATTGCCTTTGGCTCATTGGATATTAATTTATATCGTGATGATTGGACAAGTCTTGATGCAACCCCCTACATAGGGCAATCAAGTATTGGTGGCTCTGTGGATGGTAAGAATATTATCCTTGTGGACGATGTGCTTTATACTGGCAGAACCATACGCGCAGCCCTTGAAGCTTTGCTTGACTATGGTCGCCCTAATTGTGTGGAGCTTTTGGTATTAATTGATCGTGGTCACAGAGAGCTACCCATTGAGGCAAAATTTGTGGGTAGACCTATCAGCACACAAAAAGATGAGCATATAAACGTACTTATAAAAGAACGTGATGGCAGAGATGAGGTCTTATTGATCAGCGCGTAAAACAATCGCACGTCATAAATTTTAAGCCCCCTGCACAATTGTGCGGGGGGCTTTATTCATCTATCCCTTAAATGACGGTATGTTACATTTCTACTTGTTGAATACCATCAAGCTTCCAATTGCCGTCATTCACTGGTCGTACAAAGTGCCATACTTCACGTGCTTGAATTGTTTCTGTGCTGGGTGCTTCGCGCAGTAGCACATCAAAAAATACTGTGGCTCTTTGTTCGCCATTTTCTTCCGTAACACTTAATAGCTGAGCATTGCTTAACAATATTTCAGTAGTGCCAGGCTCAGAATCTTCTTCAAATTGCTTTTTAACCTCATCTTGCACGGATTGACTGGTAAAAAGAGCAATGTCTTCTAAATCTCTTTTATCCCATGAAGCCTGCAAGCGATTATAGGCCATTTTGGCACCTTTTAAAAATTCATCAATATCAAACCCTTCTGGAACCTGAGGTTCCGCGGGGGCCGCACTTGCACCACCGCCTTGCTGTAAATTACTCCACATATCCTTGCCACGCCCGTCATCATGCTGTTGATATTGCGCAGGCCCCCCAGCAGGTTGTGGCGCGGCCCTCTGCCCTCCTCTGAATCTTGAAAATAGCTTAAAGGCAAAATAGAGCAAAATGGCAATGAGCAATATATCCATCATGCCGCCACCAGCAAAAGGCGTCCCAAAAAACAAAGAACCAAGTAAAGTACCAGCAAGTAGCCCACCAAAAATACCACCCATGCCGCCTAACATACCTGGCTTTTTAGCTTGGGCAGCTGATTGAGCACCAGCACCTTGTTGCTGGGTTACGGCTGGGTTTTGTTGTTTGGGAGCTGTGGTGGATCTATTCATGGAAGGTTTACTCCCAAAAGACCTACCACCACCGAAACGCCGTGCGGCATCAGCCTCAAGGACTGAAATAACCAACAACGAACCTACAAAAAACATAATGGTTAAAATGGCTTTTAACTGCATATAATCTCCTATGGGGTAATAATCTTTTCTAATTAGTGTATCGTAGGACAAAAACGTAAAAAAAGCAAATGTAATAGCCAACACTTAAGAATATATCCACGGCGATCTAATTTGCCAGAGGGGATTTCCTCTTAATGACGCTTTAAAGGTTTGGATTGCCACGTCATGTCGCTATTAGACCTATTTTTAAGCGTAATTTCCGAAGCGACATTCCTCGCAATGACTTTCGCTGTATCGGGAGTCAACTGCGAGAGAAAACGCTTCGGGAGTTACTCAAAAAATGAAAAAGCTAGCGTTTTCACGTGGCAGTCCATGCATTTAAAGTTTGATAACTTCTATAAATCTTTACAAATTAGATTGCCGTGAGAATATATCAAATGATTGTAATAATAAAAGCAAATACTGTAAAAGTACACTAGCACAATTGATGGAAAACACATTCCCATGCACTTTTCAAGAAAGGTATTACCTCCAAACGTCGTTTTGCATATGCCGTAAGTGAATTCCTGCACATGACAAAACGGGCGAGTAAACTAGACTATACCATTTGCTTAAAACAATTTTTACTTACACTTATTTTGACAACAAACATTAAGCATGTTAGTATGATAGACCATATACATACTAACAACATATTATTTAAGTAAGGGATTTTATGTCAGAACAATACAATCAACAAAGCGTACGGTACCGTGCTGACATTGACGGGTTGCGCGCTCTTGCCATTATTCCGATCATTTTTTTTCACTTTGAATGTTCAACGTTTTTCGGTGGTGGGTTTGTCGGTGTAGATATATTTTTTGTTATCAGCGGCTATCTGATTACCCAAGTTCTGCTAAAAGCATTAACTAATAATTCTTTTTCGTTCACTGAGTTTTACGAAAGGCGTATGCGACGCATTTTTCCTGCTTTTTTTGCAATGCTTACAGGTGCCCTATTTATTTTTAGTTATCTATACGCTGGGTCTTTTTTTAAAAATTTCATAAAAACTTTACTTTATTCGCTCGGCATGATTTCAAATTTTTATTTTTGGCGTGACGGAGGGTACTTTTCAGCTGTATCTCATACAAAACCACTCTTACATACATGGTCTTTAAGCATTGAGGAACAGTTTTACATTTTCTTTCCTTTAATGCTTTTTTTATTGTACAAAAAAAGAAAATACCTATTTCCATGTATACTTTTCTTTTTAACTACTTCTTTGTTAATAGCCTCTGTGGGGGCATTCTATAAGCCCAATTCAGTTTTTTATTTACCAATAACTCGTGCATGGGAATTACTGTTGGGTTGTGCAGTTGCTTTATACCAGTTTAACCATGGAGAACTAAAGGAAAAATACATACCATATGCAGGGTTTATAGGGATAGGTTTAATTGTTTTTTCAACTATTGGCTATGGGTATCTTAATACGGAAAGTTTTCCTGGTTTACTGGCTTTGCCTCCTTGTATTGGCACAGTACTGTGTATTATATCAGGGAGTAATATCAACGCTAAACCTCATTATGTACAAAAAGTTTTGCAGACAAAATTGCTTGTGACAGTAGGACTACTTTCATACTCTTTGTATCTTTGGCATTGGCCTATCTATGTTGCCTATAAGGCTTATTTTTTCGCTCAGCCAATTGGAATTTTTGATGTATTTATTTTGTGTAGCCTAACTCTCTTTTTTGCTACTTTATCATATTATATCATTGAAAAACCAATCCGACAAAAAAAGATTTTGCCCTCTCGTATTAAATTATTTTCTGCATTAGCAATCTATGCGTGCGTACTAGCAGGGTGTTCATTTTATCTCCACAATCAAGGGAATATTTTTTTCCCTCAAGCAGTACCTATTTTAAAAAGTGCTCAAAATGCGCATGAAATCAAAAGCCAGCCATGTTCTCAAATCTCACAAAAGTCACTATTCGGAAAAGTGAAGTGTTTTAATACAAAAGAACTGGCTCCAGAAATATTATTTTTAGGTGACAGCCATGCAGGCAGTTTGCAGGAAGCTTATAGAAGTTTACTTAAAGAAAATCACGTTGGAGGTATGGTGTTAATTCATGAGTCTCCACTTCTAACTGCTTTTAGAAACAAGCATGCCCTAACATATAATCAGAAAAAGCAATATGATAGTGACTTTAAAGCTTTTATTAAAGAAAACAAATTTAAAATTGCCGTGATTGCTATGCGCTACAGCTATGAAATTTTAGGGCCTACTTCATATGAAGGATATTCACAAACTTCAGGCCGTGCTCGAGCATGGCTTAAAGATGGTTCTTTTGAATCCGATCCACAAAGTGCCTTTGAAAAAGGTCTCACTGATACTATAGAATTTTTTAAAAGCCAAAACATAAAAGTATTTATCGTAAAACAAATCCCCGAAATGCCCATGGATGTACCAAACTCTGCGGTAATGATGTCCCGTTTTTCAGATTGGAAGGATATAGAGAAGGCAATATCATACCCAGTTAAACTACATCTAAAGCGTCAAGAAGTGCCCTTGAAAGTATTAAAAAATATGGAAACCCTCGGTGCTATACTTTTAGACCCTATGCCATATTTTTGTGATGACAGCTTATGCTATGGTGTAAAAGACAAAACAATTCTTTATAGTGACGATGATCACATATCAATAGCTGCCGGGGCAAGGCTAAAGCCATTGTTTGCCCCAATATTTGAAAAGTTAGAAGAATTGGGTCATGACTAAAGTCGCTAAGCTCCCAATCGCTTGTTGCGTTTGCAAAAAACAATATTTGGAGTAACCAGAAGTGGATTTAAATAGTCGAACGCTGAAAAAGTCATTTTTCAATGACTTTTTGAAAGGCACACTGGCTCCAAATACC
>CAYJIU010000002.1:0-64345 GCA_964370305.1 uncultured Desulfovibrionaceae bacterium | reverse complement strand
CCTCCCCTTTAAGTTTATTATAATATGCAATTAAAGACTAGGGATTCCAAGGCTTTTTGCCAGCAGCTTGTAAGAAAGCATTGATGGCTTCTTTACCGCCAACGAAGGATGCCATTTCAGGCCATACCTTTTCCATGGCAGCTTTTTTCCACATTTCTTCGTCTTCAAGCTGGTCAACTTGTACGCCCATCTTGATAAGAGCGGCCTTAGCTTTGCCACCTTCTTCTTTTTGATACTTAAGTACAGCTTCTTGAGCTGACAAACCAGCTGCAACCATTAGCTTTTGGTCTTCAGCAGAAAGCTTTCTGAATACACGCTCAGAAATGATAAGAGGCTGTAATTGATATGTATAATGTACTTCAGAGATGAACTTTTGGTTAGCTTCTTGGAACTTCATTGCTTGGAAGCCAATGTAACCATAACACTGACCATCAACAACACCTTGTTGTAAAGATGTGAAGGTTTCTGACCATGCAATAGGCACAGGGCTGCCACCGAAGGCTTTGTAAGATGCTAAAAGAACAGCACTTTGTGGTACGCGGAACTTCAAACCTTGAAGGTCAGCCATTTTCTTAATGGGACGCTTGGAGTTTGAAATATAGCGGAAGTCAGTGTAAGTCCAAGTAAGAACACGGAAGCCAGCTTTTGTGGCATAAGTGTTCATAAGGTCAGAAGCTTTGCCCTTGGTTGCGGCAACAACTTCGTCAAGATTATCAAAGAGGTATGGGAGTGTAAGTACTCCAAGTTCCTTGGCAAAAGGAACCATGTTTGCAATACCAGCTACGCATGCGTCAAGTGTGCCTGCACGTACGTTGTGGATGGTTTCAGTTTCATCGCCAAGTGCGCCGGAAAAGAATAATTGTACATCGTACTTTCCTGGGGCTGTTTTATCAAGGTATGCTTTAAAAGATTTAGCAGCAACGCCCTGTTCGGAATTTTCAGGATCGCCGACGGCTACTTTGAACACTTTGGCAGCAGAGGCATCAGAAATTGTGCCCAAGAAAACCAAACTAAATGCCAACATAAGCAAGAGTAAACGCTTCATACATTCTCCTATTTAAAGTGTTTGTTATAAAGAACCCTAAAAACGCCCTGCGGCATTTTTAACTACCACTGACACTGCCGTTTATACGGCTTATATTTAGGCGAAACACGTTAATATTATGGTACCGCCAGTAATATACGCACTATTTCAGCTAAATATCTACATACCACCAACGCCTGGCTTAGTCAAGCTAGGTAACCATAAAACAAGCTCAGGAAATACTACTAAAAGCACAATAACCATTACATTTATAAACATCATGGGCAGTGCTTTTACGGCTACTTCTTCTAAGCTTGCTTGTGAAATGCCGGAGGCAATAAATATATTTTCACCCAAGGGCGGGCTTGAAAAACCTACCCCGCAACAACATACTAAGATAACCCCAAAGTGGATGGGATCAACACCATAACTAACCATTACTGGTAAAAGCACTGGTGTAACCAATAATATGATGGCCAGTGTTTCCATGAACATGCCAAGGAATAACAAAAGAGTTACCACAAAGATCCATACTACGTTTACATTTTCTGTAAAGCCTAAAATCCAGTTGGCTATTTCAATAGGTATGCGATATTCTGTTAAAATACGTCCAAAGGCATAGGCTGTAAACACAAGTACAAGTACACGGCCAGTTAGCCATGAAGTGGTGCGTAAACATGCCATAAGGTTTTTGAACTTGAGCTCTCTGTGGATAAAAACTCCAACAAATACGGTATAGAATATGGCTACTACCGCAGCTTCTGTGGGAGTAAAAAATCCCGCATAAATCCCACCAAGGATAATCAGCGGAGCAAGCAAGGACCAAAAGCCTTGAACTATAGAATCCACAAGAGCTGCAAATGACCAAGGTAGGGTACCGGTTGTTTGTAAATTTCTACATAGAAAAACATGCACAAGGCTAAGGCCAATGGCAATCATAATGCCTGGTATTATGCCGCCCATGAACATTTGTGTGATGGATTGTTGTCCGGCCACGCCATAAATAACCATGGGGATACTTGGTGGGATAACAATACCCACACCACCTGCGGTGGCGGTGGTGGCTGCTGCATATCCTGCGTCATATCCGCGGCGCATCATGGCTGGTATCATGAGCATACCTACTGCGGCAGTGGTGGCTGGGCCAGAGCCAGAAATGGCTCCAAAAAATACGCAAGCAAGAGCAGTTGATACTGCTAATCCGCCGGGGATTGGGCCTACTATATTTTCTGCAATGTGCACCAGACGCCTAGACATGCCAGACGTCTCCATTAAAGCTCCCGCCAGCACAAAGCAGGGCAGGGCCATAAGTGGGAAAGATGTTAATGAAGAAAAAGCCATTTGAATCATATTGTTAAGGTCTGTACCCACCACCACAAAGCAAAGCATGGCAGAAACGCCAAGGGCTACCATGATGGGGGTGCCAATAACCAATAATATGCTAAATGTAATAAATAAAATTTGAGCAACTTCTACGGATGTTAAATCTGGTATCATAGGCCTGGCTCCACTTCTGCTAGGGTATGTTTACTTTCTTCAATGGCAGCTTGGTCTGGATCTTGGATTTCTTGCTTTAGGACATATTTAATGAAGTTTACCTGTACAATACGAATAGCCATAAGCAAGAAACTAATGGGAAAGACTAAGTATACATGCGCTAAGTTCCAGTCTAATGCTGCGGTATAGTAGGGGAATTCTGCTAAATCAACGATGGAGAGGTAGCCATACCAAGCCATGACAAGCGAAAATGCAATCCAAAAAAGATCGCCAATAAACATACAAACATTACCCACAATGGGGGGGAATTTGCTAAATTGCATGGTAACTCTATTTAAAGCTGAAAGCCTTGCGGCATAGGATGCTCCAAATAGAATAAACCAAATAAAGGCAAAGCGGGCAATTTCTTCTGTCCAATGCAGGGAATTGTTTAGCAGGCGCAAAACAATTTGCATGAAGATAGTAATGACGAAAAAAATTAAAAGAAATTGGCAGATATAACTTTCAAAGTGATCTAAGAAGGCAAAGATAGCTTTTTTGAACATGATTATCCTCTTGGTTATAGTGAGCAAAGAGGCATAGAAAAAAATATGCAAAATTAAAACGCACCGAAACAAAAGCTCCGGTGCGTTTAATGATACTATTTGAAGTTCTTTGCGTCAAGGTGCGCGTACTTCGGCAAGTGCCTTGTCGGCAGTGCCAGAGCATCGCGACGGAACGGCGGCGCAAGCTTCCAACCATCGGTCATAATTTCAATGACGGCAGGTCTGCGGTTTTTATGCGCTGCTTCAAGAGCGTTCGCTAGGTCACTTTGGGTGTTAACCGTGTAACCATCAGCGCCCATGGCCTCAGCAATTTTAGCATATGATTTTGACCAAATGTCAGCACCAACAAAACGATTGTTGTAGAAATCAATTTGATTTTTCTTTTCAGCGCACCAAGCACCATTGTTATAAACTGTTGCAATAACAGGTAGGTTGTATTGGCATGCAGTTGGTACTTCAAAAAGGCTCATGCCCCAAGCACCGTCACCAACTATGGCAACTACTGCATCTTCAGGGCAAGCAAGCTGTGCACCAAGGCCAGCTTGATAAGCAAAGCCAGTGTTACCAAAAGTCAATGTGGCAACTGAACGCTTGGTGTTTTTGAAGCGCAAGTAGCTATTGGCTGTGGATGAGGTATTACCAATGTCAGTGGTGGCAATGGCGTTGGTATCGGTAACAAACTTACCTACAACTTCCAATGCTTTGCGTGGATGCATGCGGCCTGGCTCGGTGGGCTCATCAGCAATTAAGCTAATTTCTTTGTACCAATCTTCAAGCTCACCTTTAACCATATTATACACTGGTGTTAAGTCGCTCTTGGCAGGCACACTTTCACGTAAGCGAGCAAATAGCTCTTCTGAAGCGTCTTTTGCATCGGCGCAAAGACCAACAGCCACAGGGTGAGTTTTAGCAATGTGACGTGGATTAATATCAATTTGAACGATTTTGGCAGTTTTTGGGAAGTAGTTAATGTCATACTGAGGTAGAGTACCAAAGTATGATAAACGTGTACCAATAGCCAAGATAACGTCAGCCTTTTGCAAGATACGCATGGCTGCTTTAGAGCCCATATAACCAATGGGGCCAGTCCATAATGGATGGTCACAAGGATAGGCGTCATTGTGTAGGTAGGTGGTGGCAACAGGTGCGCCAAGCCACTCAGCCATGGCTTTAACGGTTTCGATACAATCGGTATCAACAACGCCGCGACCAGAAACAATAACTGGATTCTTAGCATTTTTTAATACTTCAACGGCTGCTGCAAATTGAGCAGGATTGCCAATGCCACCAGGAGCCACACGGTACTGAGAAGGATGCAAAATGTCTTCGTCAAGCTCACCGTAGAAGTAGTCGCGAGGAATATCAACAAGTACAGGGCCACGCTCAGCATAAGCTATGCGGAAGGCTGTGCGCATAATATCGGCAGCACGCTTGGGGTGTGGCACACGTAATGAAGCCTTGGTGATGGGTTTGAAAAGATTCCATGTGTCGCATTCTTGGAAGCCATCCCAACCAACAGAAATGGTGCCAGCACTTGGTGATATAACTACCATGGGAGTGTGAGCCATGTTAGCTGTGGCAACTGCGGTCACGTAGTTGGTTATGCCGGGGCCATTTTGTCCAATAACAACACCGCATTGGCCGGTAAGACGGCAAAAAGCATCTTCCATATGTCCGGCGGTTTGCTCATGGCGAACTGAGATAAAGTCAATTCCCGCTGCGGGGAAAAGATCCAACATATCCATAAAGGCTGAGCCAAGAATACCACTTACGTGTTTAACTCCTTCTTGTACTAAAACCTCTACCATACCCTCACTGGGTGTCATTTTAGGCATTGTGTCCTCCGATTTTAAGATGAATAATTGTCAGATTAGTCTAAGCCTATAAAGCAGGAACCATGCCTAAGGGCAATTTATGCAATATAAATATGCTGTTATTTGTTAAACAGCTTTGTTCAACGTTAAAAATGATGCAAAAACAACTTGCTTAACCCACTTAAAAGTGCTATTTGATGCATTCATGCATCACTGGAAATATAATTGGTTTTGTGAGGTTGTTTAATATGAGTACGCAAAATTATACAAGTGATTTAATTAATGATTCTGAATTGTATTCCTTATGTCATACTGAACTACAGGCTATTATTGACTCTATGCATGATGGCATATGGGTTATTGATAGTAATGGCATTACCTTGCATGTTAACCAAGCCATGAAACGTATTGCCAATATTGACCCCAATGATGTAATTGGCAAGCCCGTTACGGACTCCATTGCCAGTGGGGCTTTTGCCTCTGCTGTTACCATCTCAGCCCTTGAGCAAAAAAAAGTTGTAACCATGTTTGATGATTATGCTTGTGGGACAAGATGTTTAAATACCAGTACCCCCATATTTGATAGTGATGGGGAAGTGTGGCGCGTGGTTGCTTGTATTCGTGATATGACCGAGCTTGAAGCCTTACAAACACGCTTGGTGGAGGCTGAGATGGAGGTGCGCAGCTATCGCGGGCAATTGCTTAATATGCAAGAAGATAACCCTGCTTACCTTGTGGCCAATAGTAAGCGTATGTTTCAATGTGTGCATGATCTTAAGCGAGCTGCCAAATCTCCTTCGGGGGTGTTGCTTTTGGGGGAAACTGGCACTGGTAAAACTCTTGCAGCATCCTATATTCACAATCAAAGCCCGCGGAAAAAGTTTTCTTTTATTGCGGTTAACTGTGCAGCAATACCAGATACACTCATTGAATCAGAATTGTTTGGCTATGAAAAGGGTGCATTTTCTGGTGCGAATTTAAGCGGAAAAAAGGGCTATTTTGAGCTGGCCGATAATGGTACTTTGTTTTTGGATGAAATAGGAGAATTGCCCCTTAGTATGCAAGCTAAGCTATTGCATATACTTGATAATCAAGTTTTTCATAAGGTGGGGGGTGAAAAAACTATTAAGGTTGATGTACGCATCATTGCAGCAACAAATAGGCCCCTTGATAAATTAGTAGAATTAGGTGAATTTCGTGAAGATCTTTACTATAGGCTAAATTTTTTAAGCGTTACCATACCGCCTTTGCGTGAACACCCTGAGGATATAACTGAGCTTGCCTTTAATTTTTTGGAAGCGGCTTGCCGCAAAAATGGGCATATAAAAACCTTTTCGCCTAAAGTTTTGCGCTGTTTTGCTTCTCACACTTGGCCTGGAAATGTGCGTGAGCTTAGGGCCTGCGTTGAATTTTTAGCTGTTATGGCTGAAGGCAATGTTATAAAAATCTCTGACTTGCCAAAGCATATTCTTAACTTACCCTTCTTACAAGAACAAGAAGATGCAGATGATGAAGATTTTGGCGGACTTAGGGAGGCAGTGAGAAATGTGGAGCGTAATATGATACGCACAGCCCTTGTGCAAACGGGTAGTACGCATAAGGCTGCAAAAATACTTGGCATTAGCCAATCAAGCGTTGTGCGTAAGGCTAGGCAGCTGGGTATTACTGTGGTTGAGTAAAATGCCCTATGAAAAAAATATAAGGCCTTTGTATTTATGGTACAAAGGCCTTAATTGTTTTATTTTTTGAGTGGTTTTAAATAAAATTATCCTAAAACCTTCTTAATACCATTTCTAAGCGCGGTTAGGATAGTATCGCATTGCTCCTTGGTTACAACATAGGCTGGAGCAAGATTGATAATGTTGTTTTGGCCGGGGAAGCTGCGGTTGGTGCGGCCTACAAGTACGCCATTGGCAGCCATATCTAGGCAAATAGCAATGACTTTTTCCTCTGCAAGAGGTGTTTTGCTGTTTTTGTCTTCAACAAATTCTATGCCGCAAAGTAGACCCTTACCACGAACATCACCAACATTGGCATGGCCAAGACACTCTCTAAGCCCTTCCATAATATATTCACCCATATTGGTGACATTTTGGAGCAAGTTTTCTTCTTCAATAATTTTGAGATTTTCTATAGCTGCTGTGGGGCCACCGGCACAACCGGCATAGGTGCTTATGTCACGGAAGTATGAGAGTTTATCTGTGCTGTTTTGTAAAGAATTAAATATATCTTCATTGGTTACTGTGCAGGAAATGGGCATATAAGCACTGGCAACGCCCTTAGCCATGGTCACTATGTCTGGCACTACATCATAGTGTTCATAGCCAAACATGGTACCTGTACGACCCATGCCGCAAACCACTTCGTCCATCATAAAGACTACGTCGTGTTTTTTACAAATGGCTTGCACTTCTGTATAGTATTCTTTTACTGGAGGAATTACGCCACCACCTGCTGTCATGGGCTCAAATATGGCACCGCCTACGGTATCAGGGCCTTCTTCTAAAATAATTTTTTCAATGGCCTTGGCACACTCAAGGTTACAGCCAGGATAACTTTGTCCAAAAGCACAGCGGTAACAACATGCGTGAGGAACTTCAACAAAACCAGGCACAAATGGGCCAAAACATTCTTTGCGCTCAGGCTGACCAGTGGAGCTAAGAGCAGCAATGGTTGTGCCATGATAGTCACGATAGCGGAAGAGAATTTTTTTCTTATCTTTTTTATCGCTATTATAGGCGCGGAGGCGAATCATTTTATAAGCTTTTTCATTGGCTTCTGATCCGCTATTGGAAATATAAACGCGGGATAGGCCAGGCATATATTCGAGGAGTTTTTCTGAAAATTCAATGGAAGGCAAGTTGCCACCAGTGGCTGCATAATAAGGCATAACCTTCATTTGCTCGCAGATGGCATTGGCAATGCGGTCGCGGCCATAGCCTACGTTTACACACCATACACCGCCGGAAGTTGCGTCAAGATATTCTTTGCCATTAATATCTGTTAAAGTAAGGCCTTGACCTTTGGCAACAATCATTGGTGCCTTGCCTTGGTGCAAGGTTAAATGGTGCCAAACATTTTTTATATCGCTATCAATATAATCATTGCTACTCTTTGTCATAAAACCCCCTTAATACTTTTAAGACATTGGTATTATATGTGTTTTGTAATTTAAGCGGAGCCAAGGCCCCGCTTAGATGGTACTTTATTGGTAAATTATATTAGCCAAGTACTTCGTCAACGGGCTTATATAGGGATTGCATACCAAAGGCATCAGCTACGGCTTTGTAGGTGATGATTCCCTTATAGGTGTTAAGGCCCATTTTTAAGCCATAGCTATCTTTGCATGCTTGCTCAACGCCTTTGTTTGCAAGCATAAGGCCGTATTTGATGGTGGCATTATTAAGTGCAAAGGCAGATGTGCGCGCATAGGCACCAGGCATATTGGCAACGCAATAGTGGATTACGTCATCAACTACATAAACAGGATCACTATGGGTGGTTGCTTTGGAAGTTTCGCAGCAGCCGCCTTGGTCAATGGCAACGTCCACTAACACAGAGCCAGGCTTCATCATTTTTAGATGTTCACGTCTGACAAGTTTTGGAGCAACAGCACCAGGAATAAGTACTGCACCAACAACAATATCAGCAGATTTAAGGCAAGTTTCTAGGTTAAGCGGGTCACTGTAAAGGGGTAGAACGTTAGCGTCCATAATTTCGCTTAGGTACTCAAGGCGATTAAGGTTTACATCTAAGATAGTTACCTTGGCACCAAGACCAGCAGCAACTTTTGCTGCATGGGTACCTACAACGCCGCCGCCTATAACCAATACATCAGCAGGAGCAACACCGGTTACACCCATGGGTAGCAAGCCACGGCCACCTTGGGTTTTTGCAAGGTAAAAGGCACCCATAAGAGAGGCCATACGACCAGCAACTTCACTCATGGGCTTTAGTAGAGGTAGGGCATTGCCTTCTTCTACAGTTTCATAAGCAAGAGCAATGATTTTTTTATCAAGGCAAGCCTTGGTAAGTGTTTCGTCGGCAGCAAAGTGGAAGTAAGTATAAACAAGCTGATTTTCACGCATTCTGTCATACTCTTCTGGCATGGGTTCTTTTACTTTTACAATCATGTCAGCAGTGGCCCACACGTCATCAGCGGTGGGGAGTATTTTCGCGCCAGCGGCAATGTATTCCTCGTTAGGGCAACCAGACCCAAGGCCTGCGTCACTTTGAATGAATACTTCGTGACCAGCAGCAACGTATGCGCGTACAGCATTGGGGGTTAGGCCAATTCTATTCTCATTATTTTTAACTTCTTTTGGGCAACCGATTTTCATAGTGAATCTCTCCATATTATAAATTAATGATTTTGTAAGGCAACGCTTAACAATAAAAGCCTTGTTGCACTTATCGTGCCTTTTGTGTAAGATCCTGCAATTATAACAAAAAAAGTATTTTCACCCCGTAATGTATATTTATTGATGCAAAAAAAAATCACCCTAGTATTTAGGAAGAAAAATAAACCATTTAGCTAGGGTTATATGATTTGAAGTCTTTGCACCATTTATTAACTTGGTTGTATGGGGATTAACAAGAGTCTCTATTTTGAGTTCTTTATATGAATGTTTTTTTCAGCAGCGATTGGTTACTTTTTTGTTCTAAAATTTTTATAGCTCAAATTGTATTTTTTTAAACGTAAAGCCATAATTCTTTCGGTTAATCCAAGTATTTCAGAAGCCTTACCCAAGTGCCCGCAGGATTGCTCAAGGCTTTCAACAATGCAGGCATACTCAAGCTCATCTAAGCGTTCCTGTAAGCTTGTACCATTTAAATGCTGACTTGCTTTGTTGGCATTGGGGTAGGCTATGGGACAATTGCTGGTATGTAGCTGTACGGGTAGATGTTGAGGGAGGATTAGACCATCTTCACCCACTAGCAAGGTGGCACGCTCCATGACATTTTGTAATTCGCGGGCATTGCCTTGCCAGTCATGGCGCTGGAGCATGTCCACAGCAGTGATGGATAGGCGAATGTTTGAGCGTCCATTGGCGGCGGCGTATTTTTCCATAAAATGGTTGGCAAGGATGGCAATATCGTTTTTCCTCTCTCGTAAAGGGGCAAGGGTAATAGGAAAAACATTTAGTCGATAGTACAAGTCTTTTCGAAATGTACCTTGTGCTACCATGTCTTCCAAGGAGCGATTGGTGGCTGCTATGATGCGGATGTCAACTTGGCGTGTTTCCATGCTACCTAAACGCTCAAAACGGCGGTCTTGGAGTACGCGCAAAAGCTTTGCTTGAATAAGTAGGCTTAATTCACCAATTTCATCTAAGAAAAGTGTGCCGCCATGGGCCATTTCAAACCGGCCGCGTCGTGCTGATATGGCGCCTGTAAAAGCTCCTTTTTCATGTCCAAACAGCTCACTCTCAATGAGGCTTTCTGGTAAGGCTGCACAATTTAAGGATACATACGGCTGAGCGGATCTAGGACTTGCAGCATGTATAGCCTGAGCTGTGAGTTCTTTACCGGTACCGCTTTCACCACAAATAAGCACAGTGGTGCAGGATGCAGCCACTTGTTCAATTTGAGTATAGACTTGTTGCATAGCTTCAGAATTACCCACAAAGGCATGAGGACGTGGGGCAGTACTGCTATTTAAATTGTTGTTTTTATTTTGCATATAAGTTTGGCGAAGCTTAGTGGCACGCGCAAGCATGGATGCAATTATGGAAAGGAGGCGCGCGTCCTCTTCAAGTGTTTTGGTGTCTGCAAAAAGTCTATCAACACTCAAAGCTCCTACCACGTGGTCATCAAGTTTTATGGGGACGCATAAAAAAGAAACTTGCTCTTTTTGTAGATTTCTTGAGCGAGTTCGATTCAAAAATAGGGGTTCATCAGAAATACTTGAAACTAACATGGCTTTACCTGTTGCTATGACTGTACCAGTAACTCCTTCTCCCGCTTTATACTGACCGCGCGCTTTTTCAATGGGGTTAAGCCCATAGGCAGTTTCAATATGCATTTCGTCACCTTGTGGTGATAAAATAGTTATGCTTCCGCGCATCATGTTAAGGTGTCTAGCCATGAGTTTTAAGGCACCATCAAGTGTATCTCCAATATGGGCTGAGCTATCAAGTAGTTGACTTAATTCAAAAAGCAGGCGTAGCTCTTGCAAATTATCACTGGGAATGAGGGATATGTTTTCTATATTCAAATCTTCTTCTACAATATATTCAGCTTTATTCGCTTGTGTGGATTGTAAATCTTCTGTTTTTGTAGAAAATTTCTGTTTGGTTGGCGGCATGGATAATTCCTTAAAAATGTGGATAGGTATTTTTTAACAATTTTGTCAAAAAATACCTATCCATTTTAAGGCTATTTGGCAATATATTTTTAGAGGCCTTGCACGAATATTTTTTGTATAATAAATTGTGCAGAAATCTAATTTTTATATGAAGTTTAGTATTTGAAAATAGTTGTGCAAAGTTCTCTCTTGTGTGTTAAAGAGCTGCATTTCCATTTTCGCCTGTACGAATACGCCATGCATCGGCAATATCAGTTACAAAAATCTTACCATCACCTACATTACCCGTGCGTGCAGAACTCATAACAGCCTGTATTACTTTATCAAGAGCTTCGTCATGCACTACAATTTCCACTCTAAACTTTGGCAAAAAATCCACTTGATATGTTTTACCGCGATAATTTTCTGTATGCCCGCCTTGGCGACCAAAACCACGAGCTTCAAAGTAAGTCATACCATGAATTCCAAGGGCGACAAGTTTTTCTTTAACTTCTTCAAGTTTGCTTGGTCTGATAGTAATTTCAATCTTTTTCATTATATATTTCCTTTTAGCTGCAATTAGAGTTGATAAGCGCGTTCATTGTGTTCACTAACGTCAAGGCCGATAATTTCAGGGTCAGGCTGTACACGTAGTGGAGTAATCATGGCTACAATTTTCAAGATGAGACGACTTGCCAAATATACAAAGGCCCAAGTGCCTACCACAGAAACTGCTTGGATAAAAAGCTGCTTGGGATTACCATAAATCAAACCGTCAACGCCATTGATGGAAGCACTGGCAAAAATACCTGTAGCTAATGCACCCCAAGTGCCACCAATACCGTGAATTCCGACTACATCTAGGGCATCATCATATCCAAGACGCTCTTTTAAGAGTACCGCACCATAACACACTGCTCCGCCAACAAATCCTATAATTACGGCAGCATTCATACCCACGAAACCAGCTCCGGGGGTAATAGCTACAAGGCCAGCTAAGGCACCAGAAGCTGCACCCAGAGTGGTGGGCTTGCCAATGTGCCACCATTCAAAAACAATCCAACCAATTATGCCGGCTGCAGCGGCCATTTCTGTTGTGCCAAAAGCATGCACAGCAAGCCCGTTGGCGGCCAAAGCACTACCGGCATTAAAGCCAAACCAGCCAAACCAGATGAGTGCGCAACCAAGTAGAGTTAGGGGGAGATTGTGAGGAGCAAACGACTGCCTACCCATGCCCATGCGAGCACCTAGTTCGTGGGCAGTGGCAAGGCCGGCCGCGGCTGAAGCCATATGCACAACTGCGCCACCAGCAAAATCTACAGCACCTATTTTGGCCATCCAACCGCCACCCCATACCCAGTGAGCCATGGGTGAGTATACAAATATTAACCACAAGCAAGAAAATAACATCATGGCAGAAAAGCGCATCCGCTCAGCATATGAGCCAGAAATCAAAGCTATGGTAAGCACGGCAAACATGCACTGAAAGAGCATAAATAGCATATGCGGTATGTTGTCTACGGGGCCTGCCTCAAGACCTACGCCATTTAACATAACGAAGGAAAAATCTCCTATAATTCCACCGATGTCTCCACCAAAGGCTAGGGAGTATCCCACCCCAAACCAAAGTAGGGGGATAACCCCCATAAGCGCGAAGCTGTGCATGCATGTGGATAGTACGTTGCGTGAGCGCACAAGGCCACCGTAAAACAAGGCAACTCCGGGCGTCATAAGCATAACAAGGGCACTACAAATCATAATAAAGGCTGTGTCTGCTGCGTTCATCTTTTACAATTCTCCTGTTAGGTAAACAAATTTTAGAAATTTTTACGCATGGGCCGTAAATTTCTTATTTCTCCTAGAGCATAGAGTGTGCCAAGATAGATGAACTATGAAAAAAATTTGTAATTATGGATGTTTATTGAAGCGAAAGTGTTGATATGGTGAGGAATGTAAATGTTTATTATATAGAAAAACTACAAAATTGTATTTTAACTTCAAGGCTAGCTTGAGGATAAATTACAATTTTGTAGTTTTTGTGATTTTTATAAAGATGTGGAAATATCTTTGCCAAGCACCTTCTGTAAAATAAAGAGTGGGATGATTACAGATAAAATCAGTATAGCCCCATATGCAGAGGCAGGGCCAAAGTCTCCACTACCAATATATTGAAATACTTGAACAGTCATGGTAGCCCATGGCCCGTAGTAGAGCACAATGGTTGAGCTAAGCTCGGCAAGGGTTGTTACCCACATAATAATTGCTCCGGCTATGATACCGGGGAGCATAACTGGTACAACTACTTTAACAAAGGACAGCAAGGGCGGAACACCTAGGTTGATGGATGCCTCTTCCACGGAGGCATCTATTTGATGTAGTAGTGAGGATGTGGTTTTTACAGAGAATGGTGTTTTGCGTATAAAGTAAGCCAGTACCAAAATCATCCATGTGCCGGTGAGCACAACGGGGCCTGTATTATAAGTGGCAGCAAGTGCAATACCTAGCACAGAACCGGCAATAATTAAGGGCAACATCATGGCAAGATCAAGCACATAGCCGCTTACACCCTTTTTGCGCACCACAAGATAACTCACTGCTAAGCCAAAAACCATTCCAATGACGGTGGCCGTTGTAGCCAAGAAAAAGGAGTTAATAATGGGTCGTGGTGCAACTTGTAAGGCAATTAGAAGGTTATCTAAGCTAAATTGCCCATAATACATAACGGGGCCATCTGTCTTAGTCACAGCGGCCACGAGAATGAGTGCAAAAGGAGCAAGCGAAATAAATACTATAAATGCACAATAAAGCCATGCAAAGCGTTCCTTCCAAGGGCTTAGAGGTAGTATTTCCGGTGGGCGCAAGGCAGACATGGCATAATTTTTACGTTCAACCCAAACCTTTTGTAAAATGGTTAAGGCGAGAGTTACCAAAATAAGAATCATACTTAAGGTACCGGCCATGGATGGATTTGAACCCATTTCGCTAATAAATTCGCTATAGGCTTGCTCAGCTAATACTTTGGTATCATTGCCTATAATTGTGGGAACTCCAAAGTTCTCAATGGACATACAAAAGACAATTAGGCCGCCGGCAGCTATGGCTGGTGTAACTACAGGGAGGGTTATGGTGCGGAAAATGCGCCAAGGCGTTGCCCCAAGATTGTGTGCTGCCTCTTCAAGTGAGCGGTCAACGGAGTTTATGGCTGCTGCAACCATTAAGGATACAAAGGGAAAAAATTGCAAAGTAAAAACTAACACTACGCCATGCCAGCCATAAATACTTGGGATTTCAATACCAAATGAGCGAAAAGCCACAGTAATAATACCACTGCGCCCAAGCAGCAAAAGCCAAGCCTCAGCCCCAATAAATGTGGGTAATATAAGGGGTAATGTAGCAAGGGTACGTAGAGTGGTGGCATGAGGTAGGCGATAACGAGTGGTAAAAAATGCAAATGGCACTCCAATGAGAATACTGAAAAGTGTGGCAAGTCCGCTAATAAAAAGGCTGTTGCCAAGGCAGCGCAAATAAAAAGGTGCAGTGAAGGCTAGTTTATAATTATCCCAAGTGAAAATCCCGCTTTCAGCGTCAATGAAGCTTGCCTGAAAAATTTCAAACATGGGATATACAATGAGGAAAAATAGCACCACCAGAGCGGCTATAAAAATTAAGTTCCAAACAGACCAAGCCCGTCGCAAGCGCAATGAAGAAAAAATATTACTCATGCTTGCACCACCACAGGTGTATTATGACCAAAATACAGCTGGACGCTATCTCCAACCTTGGCGTAAAAGTCATCGCGCGCTGGCACATCAACGCGTAAAGTTTGGCCCAGTGCGTCCACATAATATACTGTAAGTGTGCCAAGAAAAGAAACTTCCTTGACAGTGCCTTGGAAGGAGTTTTCATGTTCATGGGTTTTGTGGGTGCTAATCCAATCTGGTCGAAGCATAAAAATGATTTCTTCTCCAGAGTTTTTTGGGGGCATTTGGATAAAGAACTCTGCCTCAGCACATTTTACCAAGCAAAGGTTGGTTTCGTTAGTATATGATTTGCAAACACATTCAAAAAAATTACACGAGCCCATAAATTGAGCAACAAAGCGGTTTTGTGGATTGAAGTAAATACCTCTTGGTGTGTCTATTTGCTGCAAAACACCATTGTGCATGATGGCAATTCGATCTGACACTGCCATGGCTTCTTCTTGATCGTGGGTGACGTAGATGGTAGTTATACCGAGCTCTTTTTGGATGCGACGTATTTCTTCGCGCATGGAGATGCGTAACTTTGCATCTAAATTTGAAAGAGGTTCATCCATTAGTAATACGTTGGGGCAAATGACCAATGCCCTAGCTAGGGCCACGCGTTGCTGTTGCCCGCCAGATAGCTGGCGTGGAAAACGCTTGGCTAAATCACTTAATTGTACCGAGTCAAGGATGGCCTCAACGCGTTCTTTAATTTCTTTTTCATTTATTTTACGAGCACGTAAACCATAGGCAATATTTTCAAAAATACTTAAATGGGGAAAAAGGGCATAGTTTTGAAAAACCATACCAGTGTTGCGTTTGTGGGCGGGTATGGATAAAATTGAACGTCCATCAAAGCACACGTCGCCGGTATCAGGGTCATGAAACCCAGCAACCATGCGTAAAAGCGTTGTTTTGCCGCAACCAGATGGGCCAAGTAGAGTAAAAAATTCACCATTTTCTATGGTTAGATTAACATGGCTAATGACTGTAACGTCACCATATGCTTTAATAATATTTTGAAGTTCAATTTGCACTTTAAATTCCTATGTTTAAAAAAGCTTTCAACGCTATGCTGTGTTCGGCTCAAGGGGCATGTTGAATCATTTACCTTAAGCTCATAAAATGAATGTGTAGTAAAAACTGTTTATTGGAATTAGTAAAATTGCCGAAGTTGTATATATACTTTCGGCAATTTTACATTTTATTCAAATAATTACTGATATTATTAATGCGTTGTGTTAATTGCTATTTTGCAAGAATTTCCTTCTTCCACTTGCCAAGCAATTCTTTTTGCATGGCGTTTGCTTCGGCGGCATCAAAACCTTTCATAATATTAAGGTCACTAACAGCGGGCATTCCTTCAACTTTTACGGTATCAGGGCGAGCAGGGCGGCGGAAATAATCAACATAGACTTTATTAACCACATCTTGTGAGAGTAAGTAATCCACAAGTTTTTTGGCCTCTTCAGGGTTTTTGCTATTGTTGATAATGGCAACACCTTCGGGGGCAGAAATAACACCGTCAGTGGGGTAGATGATTTTTACATTTTTATCACCACCGGCCACATAGCGATGTGCAGCGTACTCCATGGTAATGCCTAAAGGAAATTCGCCAGCGGCAGTACCTTTATAAATAAGGCTTGAACTATCTAAAACTTTAACATTTTTAATAAGTTTTTGAACGCCTTCCCAGCCTAAAATTTTATTTAACCCATAAACTTGCGCATATGCGGAGCCTGATTTTTGTGGGTTGGCCATAACAATTTTATCCTTCCATTTTGGGTCTAATAAGTCGGCCCAAGATTTTGGAAGTTCAGCTTCAGGCACAAGTGATGTGTTGGCCATAATAATCATAAGGTGAGTATTGGCAGCCGTCCATTTATTGTCTTTTTCCTTATAACCGGCTGGTAGTGTTTTGGCCTCAGGAGAAACGTAGGGCATAAAATTTGCCTTGGCATTATCTAGAACTGAAACATCACCACTCCAAAAAACGTCTCCAAGTGGGTTGGCTTTTTCTGCGTCAATGCGCTTCATGGCTTCGCCTGTACCCATGCGTACAATATTGAGGGTAATTCCAGTTTTTGCTTTAAAATCTTGTGAAATTGTATCGAGTAATTCTGGCTGGTTAGATGAATACAACACAACTTCTGCTGCTAGGGCAAGGCTTGTGCTCATGCAAAAAGCACATAATAACATGGACAGACGAGTAAGCAAAGATTTCACAGAAAACTCCTTGGTTAAAGTTATGTAATTATAAAAAAAGTAACGCGAAACTCGCGTCACATTACCGAATAATTAGTCATAAAATAAGCCAGAATTAATTTCTGGCGGCCCAAAAGGGTATTGAGATAACGTGTTTTTTGAAAAATATGGAAAACATATTGTTTTATGGGTAAATTAAGTGTGCTGACAAAATCAGCTCAAACACCCAAAATGTGATTTTAACAAATTAAATATTAATTTTTTTTAAAAGACATATAGACAAAATGCTAATTGCTCGTTGGCAATATGTGCATGTGAAATAATATGCCAGTCTTGAAAAATTATCAAGTGCTTAAGTAGGATTTCTTTTAACTATTCAAGGCTTAAAATATTGTGTCTTACATTTGTAAATATCCTTGAATAAAGACAAAAATAATCACGCAAGGCAAAATATAGGTAAGGTAAAAACGCAAATATTGCGGAAATTTTCTACCCTCTCCGCAGTTGGCTTCATTTAGAAAGTTTGTAAATCCCCAACCATAGCGTGAGGTGCAGAAAAAGAGCATAAATAGTGAGCCCAAGGGGAGGAGGTTTTTACTAATAATAAAATCTTCTAAATCCAAGATATTGGTGCCCTTGCCTAGAGGTTCAAAACTTGCCCACTCATTGAAACCCAAAATACATGGTAAAACTCCAATAAGTATAGCAAAAAATGTAATTAAGGTACTTTTAGGGCGTGAAAAATTATGCACATCCATAAAATAGGCAATAATTCCTTCAAAAACGGCGATAACTGTGGTTAAGGCGGCAAAAGACATAAAGATGAAGAAAAGTAATCCCCAAACATTGCCACCAGTCATCTCATTAAAAACATTGGGCAAAGTAATAAAAATTAAAGCTGGCCCGGCATTTGGTTGAATATCATAGGTAAAACAAGCAGGAAAAATAATTAAACCCGCCATAATAGCGACAAAGGTATCAAGCCCGATGATATAGGTTGCCTCTCCGGTTAGGGAGTGTTTTTTAGTAAGATATGAGCCAAAAATCATCATGGAACCAATACCTACACTGATGGTGAAAAATGCTTGATTCATGGCATCATTTAACATGTTTAAGAAACCGGCTTTTTGTACTTTTTCCCAATCGGGCGCAAGATAAAAGTTAATACCTTCAGCAGCACCTGAAAGTGTTAAGGAGTGAACCGTTAGTACAACGAGCAGGGCTAAGAGCCCTAGCATAAGCAGCTTTACGATGCGTTCAACGCCTTTTTGCAGCCCTAGGGCGCAAGATGATATGCCAAGAATAATGACCAAAATTGACCAACCGTACATACTCCACGGGTCGGCTAGCATGCTCCCAAAAAATTGCCCCACGCCTTCGGGGTTAAGATGAGTAAGTGTTCCTGCTCCGGTGTGGAAACAATAGGCAAATAGCCAAGAGGCTACGGGGATGTAATACATCATTAAAATGAAGGAGCCAAGCGGGCCAAATATGCTGAATTTATTCCAAAATGTTCCCTTGGGCTCCAAGGTGGAAAAGGCCAATCCCCAACTTTTGGCCGATGCGCGGCCTATGGCAAATTCCATAATTAAAATTGGTAAACCCACAGAAAGTAAAAAGAAAAAATAGGCGGCAAGAAAAGTTGCACCACCGTATTGGCCTGCAATAAACGGGAAACGCCAAACATTGCCTAGGCCAATGGCGCAACCAGCTGAAACTAGTAAAAATCCTATACGGGTGGCAAGCTGCTCTCTTTGCATAATAATCCTTGTTTTAAGCTAAAAATTGCCGTAAATTCGCATACTATGCTCATTTCTTGGCAATTTTATTTTTATGTTTTTATATTAAAAACCATTGTTTTTAAGGGCCGACTATATAATATTAAAACAGCTGCCTTCCTTCATTTTGCTGGTTTTTTTAAGAAATGCTACATCACGCGAAAAATCAACTAAGCTTGTGTAACGTTTACCATCGCTGGTAACGCCAGCAATGGATATGCTGATAATGGGGAAGTTTTCTGTAATACCATTTCTATTTTTTGAAACTATATATCCTCGCTCAAGATCTTCGTTATTATAGAGCTTTTTGACATCATTGGTAAAGCAATCTATGACCTTTTCACAAAAAGCCACCGCTTTTTTATATCCATAATTGGCCAAGGTAATAAAATCATCACCACCAATATGCCCAATAAACTCTTTTTGCGTAGAGCATTTTTCCAAAACCTTTGCAAATAAAAGTAGCATGAGGTCGCCATTCTCAAAACCATATGCATCGTTATAAGCTTTAAAATTGTCAATATCATAATACATTATGGTGTATGGGGTGTTACTGAACAAACGTTGTTCAAGCTCTCTTTCAATGAGCAAGTTACCGGGTAACTTTGTGAGCGGATTTGCATGCAAGGCGGCGTTTACTTCTGCCTTGGTACAAATAGTAAGTAAATCTTTTATTGTGGCAATGCCGTAATATTGTTCATTTTTTTCTACAACAATGGGATGGTATAATTGCTCATCATCGCGTTGCATGGCTAATTTTGCCACCTGATCTACAGCCATATCCACATTAACGCTTAGAAATGTGCCTTCTAAAAGTTCACCAATGGATTTTTTAGCGTGAATACTAAAGCCGTAACGCCCGCCCAGTAAGCTCACCAAATCAGTACGAGTCATAAAGCCTATGGCTTTGCGTTCGTCTACTACAGTAAAGGCGGAAATGTCTGTATCTCTTTGTAATATTTCATATATATCTTTGGCTGGAGCATGAGGAGTAAAGGTGTGGCCTTTGCGGCAGACATTTTTAATGGTAGGGTAGATGGATGTTCTAGCTTTACTAATTAAATCCTTGGTATTTTTTTCCTGAATATAGAGCTTTTTTTCAGGGTCAATTTCTTCTGGTGGCGCGCTTGGGCGTCCTAGATAGTAACCTTGGCCATAGTCAATGCCAAGTTCTATTAATTCTTCTAATTCTTCTTTTTTTTCAATGCCTTCAGCAATGATTTTAATATTTGCTTGCTTGCAAAATTCAACCAAAGCACGACACATTATGAGCTTTGTGTGGTCAACATTTATATTTTCAACTAAGTATTTATCAAGCTTGATAAATAGGGGTTTCATTTCAATAATTGTATTAAGTCCGGAAAAGCCAGAGCCCACGTCGTCAATGGCAATGCCATAATTTTGTGATTTATAGTAGGCAATGGCCTCTTTGAATAATTGTTTATTTTGTATGGCCACTCTTTCAGTAATTTCAAAGGTAATTCTATTTTGACTTAAGCCTAATTCGCTTAGGTTTTGCTGTGTAACGCCTTTTTTAAATTCGTTATCTGAAATAATATTGGGGTTTATGTTGAGAAAAAGGTATGCTTTACTTTTTGACTTGGCAAAACTTTGAATAGCTTTTTGGCGACATTTAATCTCCAAATCCCACACTCTATCGGCATATTCAGCAGTATGGAACAAATCTTCAATACCAATGTCGTCATTAGGGTTTGATATTCTACTTAAGGCTTCATAAGCAAAGATTTCTCCAGTCTGCAACGAAACTATGGGCTGATATACAGGATATAGGCTGCCCGAGTCTAGGATGCGCTGGAGTTGTTTTATTTTTTCTTCATAGCTCATGTTAATCCCAATTGTTCGGAGTAAAATTGGTAGTTATGCGCTCTAGCTGAGCATATATAGCTGAAAAATTATATGATTACAAACCGTAATCAAAAATAAGATTTAAAAAATAAGCTTGCACCTATGCTTATAATATACTAGAATTATAATATAAAATATAGCGGCAATATTTGCTATTATTGTTCATTTAGCATATTAAAGTGCTGGTGTGCGGTATATTTGCATAACCCTTGCTGCGCACAACATAAACAAAATTTTTAAATTCGTAAAGCCTTAGTAAAGTTAAAAAATATCAATAGGTTTAGGAAATTATATGTCACGTATTTTTCTTTCTCTCCATCCATTCTATGAAGGTGGCCCCATTATGGGGCGTAAATTGGCAAATCGTGGATTTATGGATGCCATGTTTAGAAAAGATCCATTTGATATGTACCATTTTTTTGTGGATAACCCTAAAAGCTTAATGGACTTATGGGAAGAAACACCTGACGCCGCCCCGCTTTTAAAGCGCGGTGCATTGCATGCATTTCCTCGTACTCACCTTGAAAAAAGGTTAAAAGTTGTTCCCTATACTGTGTGTCATTTTTCTGATCCTATGACAGAGTTTGCTGCCATGTGCAGGGTTCGGAACGCTTTTGCTCCAAGGATTTTCCCCATAACCGCTGTAAATCATACCATAAGTTATGTGGAGTATGCAGAGAGTACCTTGGGGCATGTTTGGCAAGGTTGTACAGCGCGAGATGGCATTGGTTGCACTTCATCCGCAAGTCGTAACATAATGGAATCATGGTATAATCATGCAAGAAATGCGTACAATATTCCAGATGCATGGTCGCAGCCACAATTAAAAGTTATTCCTTTGGGCGTGCCTGACCCCAATCTTGGCGGGCATAAAGATATGCGAACGCAATTTCGCAATGAGTTTAATATCGCGCCAGAAACAGTTTTTATTTTATTATATGGGCGTATTAGCATTGTTGATAAAATGGATGTGCGTCCACTTTTTGCAGCACTTCGTCGTTTATGCGCAAAGCATCCCAACTTGCCCTTGGTATTTTTTGTGGCTGGCTCCATGGATGACGATAATAGTGTAACGGAGCAAATGCTAAAGCTTGCAAAATATTGGAATATTCCATTTAATATTATACCAAATCCTTCACGCAAGCGTAAAAAAGAGTTATTTGCAGCGGCGGATATTTTTGTCTCACCCGTGGATAATATACAAGAAACTTTTGGCCTAACTTTAGTGGAGGCGGCGCAATCTTCTTTACCAGTTATTGCTAGTAA
This sequence comes from uncultured Desulfovibrionaceae bacterium, assembly GCA_964370305.1. Taxonomy (GTDB): domain Bacteria; phylum Desulfobacterota; class Desulfovibrionia; order Desulfovibrionales; family Desulfovibrionaceae; genus CAYJAD01. The sequence goes on along the minus strand of CAYJIU010000002.1, from coordinate 42,321 downwards.
TTGGGATGGTTACAAGGATATTGTCCTGCATGGGGAGACTGGTTTTCTTATCCCAACCCTAACTCCCACAGATACGCCGATCCTTGATAGTATGGCAGGAGTATTTTTTAATAAAATACATCAACTATTCCGCAGTCAGCAAACGGCCATGCACGTTCCATACTTAGAAGAAGCTTTGCTTAAGCTGATTTTTGATGCTGATTTGCGCAAAAAAATGGGCGAAACAGCCAAAAAACGCGCTGCTGAATTATATACATTTGACACTGTTATAGATAGATGGATGGATTTTTGGAATGAACTTGAAAATACTCCCATAAGTGCAGAGCAACAAGCCTTTTTGCAATCGGCAAAGCATCCATATTCGCTTGATTTCGGTAAAACTTTTGCCGTATACGCCAGCCATCACTTGCAAAATGACACACACATTAAATGCACTGACCTAGGTTATGCTTTCTTGCATAAAAAATATCCTTGGAATAACTATGGCCTTGCAGCAGTTAATCTTGTGGAAAGTCTTATGTATAAACTGGTTGAGACTATTGGCGACGGTTGTAATGTGCAAGAGCTTTTAGATTTGGTAAAGAGCAGTATGTGGGGTAAAAAATTTCCCCAAGAAGTTTTGTTTACTCATATTTACTGGTTACTTAAGCATGATTTAATTGAATGTACCTTGCCAGAAACTCAGTAGTTAATCAATAAGTTTTGACGGCTGGACTATGTGTAATATGAATTTATTTTATAATTTAGGGGTTTATTATGTGTAATGACAATGAAGTTAATAATGTGCATGGAGAAATAGAGACTTGGTTAAAAACATGGAGCGAAGATCCACTTAATGCAAAAAGTGCTTTTATGAGTTTTTATGAATGGTTAAAGCAGCAAGGGCAGGTAGAATTTGACTTCAAAGCCCGTCCCGGTGTTAGCTACTCTTTACGAGCTAGCCATAAGAAGCATGCACGCCCACTCTTTGCTCTTATTGATGTGGTGGATGAAGGCGAACGCTGGCTTTCGGTGTGTTTTTATGCAGATATGGTAAATGATCCTGAAGAGCTTGGTGACTTTGTTCCTCAAGGGCTTATGGGGCAAGACGCACTATGTTTGAATTTTGAACAAGATGATGCCGCCATGCTTCTTTATATTCAAGAACGTCTTGCGGAAGCATTGACCGCGGCTTAATTGTATTTTTTTTGAGATACTTTAACTATATGTAAAATACATTTTTGTAGTTTTGTGACTGTACGGAGTGCACATCATGAAACTTGATATGTAATTTATTATAACACACACTTATTATGGACTTTTTTGATTATATCTTCTTGGCCACATGGTTTGTGGGCGGTTTTGTTACCGGCATTAGCGGTATGGGTGGGGCTATGGTTGCTGTGCCTGTACTAGCTACATTTATCCCTCCCGCGGTGCTTTTTCCAGTATCCTGTCTTGTGACTTTGACGATGTGCGTTTATATGGCCTGGGTTTACCATCGAGATAGTATTTATGGCTTAATTAAAAAACTTGTAATAGGTGCCATACCCGGTTCATTGGTGGGGGTGTGGCTACTATTATATGTTAAAGCTCAATACATCCAGCTGCTTACTGGTACGGTTATGTTGTTTTTTGTGTATATACAATTTTTACGCAGGCATGCCGCAATAGTACAGCGCGAAGAAACAACTCTTAAGACTTTGCTCATAGGTTTTGGTTCTGGTGTGCTTATTACATCTATTTCATTTGGGGGGCCGTTGGCGGCGGCATATGGCTTGTATCTTGGGTGGTCACAGGCACAAACAATGGGAATTTTAAATGTTTTTGCACTTTTTGGCTTTACCATAGCTGCTATATTTCAGGCCAGTGCCGGACTTTATACTGCTGAAGTTTTAAATCTTGCTGCCACAGGAGCTCTAGCCACCGTTCTTGGTGCCATATGTGCAACACCCTTTGCTAAGAAAATACCCTTAAATATATTTAGGTTAATGATTTTAACTATCATTACATGCGGGGGAGTAATCTGCATGTGGCGCGGCCTTGGGCTATGATGTTACAAGGGTAATCTATTGTGCCGTGGCAGAGCATGAAAATGCGTTTTTTAGCATCAACTATGTTAGCCGACACTTAAATAATTTGCGCAACCAATGATATATAGGATTTTGTCCTTTGGTGTAAGCATCTTTAATATCATGTAAATTCATGCCAAGTTTTGCGCATAATAGTACACACCAATTCATTAAGGTTGTGCGTATAAAACCATGCTTAAACCAACGCCGCCCTGAGGTGTAAAGAGTAGCTTTAACTTCGGCTAATCTTCCGTATTTTTTAGCTTTTTTTACTAAGAATACATCTTCAAGAATGGGTACTTGGGGTAAGTTCCAATCTTTGAAATCGCTTGTGCGAACAAATAGCCCTTGGTCGCCAAAGGGTAGTTTGAAGTATTTGCAACGTATGGAATTAGTAGCCCATTCTATGATGTTTTTTGTCCAAAATTTTTCTGCAATGCCAAAGCGGAAATACCCTAAGCTATTATCTTTATTATTAAGTGTATTCCGGATATGAACATCCCATAAAGCAGGCAAGATGCTATCTGCATGTAGGAAAAATAATATCTCACCGCTAGCCTTTTGGCTGGCAGTTAATATTTGAGCACTACGGCCCTTAGCACAATTTAGGTATTTTGCATTGTAATATGCTGCAATTTCAGATGTTTTATCTGTACTACCTGCGTCAGAGACAATGAGCTCTATATTAAAAGCATGCGGTATATTTGACAAAAGTTTGGATAAATTATCCTCTTCATTTAATGTGGGGATGATTACGGAAATTTTTTGCGGTACGTCTTTTGGAGTATCTACATCATTGAGTATGGGGAGGAGGTAATAATTTAATTGGTTTTCCTTTATTTTTGCCATGCTTTGTTCAAAAACTAAATGTGTGCCCCAAGTAATATTTTGAAATAGTGGTCTGATTTTTTTGTGTAAAAAATCTGAATTTTGCACGGGCAGGGCAAAGGCAATAAGATAATAACCGCCATCTGTGCTTGGGCCTATGACGCAGTCATAAGTATTAAGTAATTCAAATGCATGGCGCAAATTATCCTTGCGGTTTTGCGGGCAGTCGCTACCAACGATGATAATTTTTTGTTTAGTATTTTTGTTTATTGGTGAAGAACTGGCAGTATCTAATGCCGCAAAAATTTTATCTCCCAAATCCCCTTCAGTTTGCGGAATATAGTTCAGGGTAGACTGGATGTGCCGGCTTTTATTTTGTGTAAATATATGGAGCCAACTGGTCATGTCGTCATGGTCTGCACCCGTATAATGAACTTGCACCTCGCAGGCAATGCTTAAACATTCTTTAAGTGTAAACTCAGCCATGGCTTTATGTAATGCGCACGCGCCAGCAGGGCCATAGTGAGGGATGAGGCGTGTTTTTGCTTTACCGGCCTCGGGATATCGCGTCATTAAAACTATAATATCATTCATTTAATTGCGTTTTTTAGGCTCTTTTTTGAGCTGGTAGTCGATAATCCATTTTAATATTTTTGCAACTAATGGGGTAAGTTTAGTTTTATTATATAGTTGTGCTACTTTTTGCACTGCAGAACTTTGTGTTGGGTAGGGGTGTATGATTGTGGCAAGCTTGCCAAGGCTAAGGCCAGCACTCATGGCTGTGGTTATTTCACTAATCATATCACCTGCATGCGATGATACAATGGTTGCGCCAAGTATTTTTCCGCTATTTTTCTTAGTCATTACTTTAACAAATCCAAGGGCCTCTCTATCGGCAAGGGCGCGGTCATTTTCATGCATATCATATTTATAAAAATCTACCTTGATACCAAGCTTTTTGGCGTCATGTGCATACATGCCTACGTGAGCAATTTCTGGCTCAGTGTAGGTGCACCAAGGTATGATTTGCTTACTTAGTTTTTTGCGACCCATGAAAAGTGCGTTTTGGATTACAATTTGTGCTGCCACATCAGCTGCATGGGTGAACTTCAAAGCCATGGCGCAATCACCAGCAGCAAATATATGGGGATTGGTGGTGCGTAAGTTATCATCAACTTTAATACCCTTAAATTTATCAAAATCTACACCAACACGCTCAAGGCCCATATTCTCCACATTGGGCGCGCGGCCAAGGCCCATGAAAATTTTATCTACATCTATGCTAAATTCTTGCCCATTGCTTTCCTTAATAAATGCTCTATTTTTGCCGTTTTCGAGTTTCTCCACGCGGATGACTTCAGAATCAAGGTGGATATTAATTGCTTCTTTTTTAAATACTTGGGCTAGGATTGCGCTTGCATCTTTATCTTCTCTCGGGAGAAATGTACCCTTTTGAATGATACTTACTTGAGCTCCCAAACGCCTAAAAGCTTGGGCTAACTCGCAGCCAATGGGGCCGCCACCCATAAAGAGGATGTGTTCGGGTAAGGATGTGAGATTAAATACATTATCATTGGTAAGTATATCTTCATCGTTGTCACTTAGGCCGTTAATGGGAATTCTTACAGCCCTTGCACCTGTGGCAATGATGGCTTTACGAAAATTAAGTACATGCTCGCCAACGCTAATTTGATGCTCAGCTGTAAATTCCCCTCGTCCCAAGAATACATCAACGCCAAGTTTGGTAAATCGCTCTACTGAGTCCACGGGGCTTATGTCTGAGCGTATGCGCCTAAGCTCTTGCATTACGCTACTAAATTCTTCCGGAGTTACAGACCTTGTATGTAGCCCAAACTTTGGCCCATCGCGCATATCAGCTGCTAATTTGCCAGGGCGAATAAGGCACTTTGAAGGCACACAACCCACATTTAGACAATCTCCACCCATGAGGTGTTCTTCAATCAAGGCCACTTTCGCGCCCAAGGCTGCGCCAATGGCAGCACTAACAAGGCCGGCTGAGCCTGCACCCAAAATCACCAGATTATACATAGGGGCAGGGGTTGGGTTTATCCTGCCTTGGGGGTGAACATTAGCTAGCAGTTTTTCGTTATGACTATCCATGGGGAAAATATTCATAGATCATTCCTTCAAGCTTGCTTTAGCTTTTTTTACAATAAAAATTAAAATTGCTAGGATTAAGGCCACCATAAAAACCAAAACCCATGGGATTTCGCCGTCACGTATGGCCGTTGAAATGGCGTCAGCACCAACAACATAAAGCACTGTGCCTGGGAGCATGCAGATTGCCGACCATAAAACATAGACTTTGAATGGGACTTTGGTAAGGCCAAAGCCGTAATTTAATAAATTAAAAGGAAAGAGAGGTACAAGCCTAGTAATGGCAACGATGATATAGCCATTTTTTTCTGTTAAATGGTCAAGCTTTTGAAATTTATCATTTTTATTAAGCATATTTAGGATGATGTCTCTGGCAAAATATCTGGCAATTAAGAAACATAACGAAGCCCCAATTGTAGCTCCCACAATGACTACAGCAGAACCAACGACTGAGCCAAAAATTGCTCCTGCCATGATGGTGAGGGCTGAGCCGGGGATGGCTAAAACCGTGGCTACGGCATATGCAAAAATAAAGATAAGTGCACCAAGAGCCCCTTGGGCTTTTACAAAATCTTGTAAATCAGCTAAATGTGAAGCGATACCGCTAGAGCGGGCAAAATAAAACATTGCCCCAAGTACAATTATTATTAAAGTAAGTTTTAACCATTTATTCATAAATATAAGTGTGTTAATTGTTAGTAAAATGCATGCTCAGTAAATTGCCTAAGACTCTCTGCTACGCAGATTCGTTGCATGAAGTACCATGCGCAAAACAAGCAAAACAGCGTGGGTGCCTCAGAATAATTCTTTTACATTTGCGCGCTTTGTTTAATGTGTTTCCTAGGTTGTATGATTCGTCATCATTAACCAAGGTGCAGGGATAAAAGCACAATTCACCTTGCTTTTTAGTTAACATTAGGCAATGGCAGCACATGAAATTATCTCTATCTTGCGCGCTTTTATAGGCTGTCATGCAATGTTCAGTAATTTCAGGGTTTTTACTGCTTTGCTCTGATAGTTTAAGATTTGGGAACGCCACGATACTTGTGTGCTCTGGTAAGGAAAATTGATGAAAAATATTTTTATATTTCAAATTAATATCATGTTCATCTTCATGGTCATGCTTGCGCCTTGCTATGGATAATAGGTGTCCCATATTAGATATGGCGGCACAATTTTTCAAGGCTCGTTTAAAATTTCCCTTTCCTCTGCTAGCATCGTGAGTAAATTCATCAGGGCAGTCAATACTTACTCGAATTGAAAGCTTATTAGGCTTATACTTAAAAGCCTCAAGCTCAGGTAAGTACTTTTCGATGGGGCTTGTGGCGTTGCTAAGCACAAGGCATGGACGATGTTCTAAAGCTAAGCCTAAAATTTTTATAAAGTCAGTATGAATAAATGGCTCTCCGCCGGTAAAGCAAAATTTTTGCGCACCTAGAGCTAAGGCTTCTAATATAATGGGCTTAGCTTCAGCATAGCTTAATGTTTCTATGCGGTTAGATGTTTGGCTTGACTCTTCAAAACAAGATGGGCAATTTAAGTTGCATTTTGTTCCCATGTGAATCCAGAAGTCGGTAAGCTCACCAACTTCAATAAAACCACGCTTTTGTCCGTTGTTAGCGTAGTGTTTACTCCAGTCATCATTGTTTTCAATGGCAAAATTTAAGAAATTTTGAGAGTTGTTTTTTGTATTTTTGTCCAAAAAAATTGGAGATTTTTCAAGCTTTTGAGCCATTGAGTCCTCATTTCTAATTCTGAAATTACAGATTAATAAGTATCGTAAACATTGGTAGAAACAATAAAATTAAATTTATGCACAATTTTTGAGTATAAAATTTTATATAAAAATTACAAAATTTTTCTTCATATGCACGTATTGATGCAAGGGATATTTAGAATACATTGTAAGGATATATAAAATATAAATTTTTTACAAGTACAATTTTATGTGAAGTAAAATGGTGGATAATTAAGTTAAAATTTTATATGCTTCATGCGCGTATTAATTGATATGAAACATTAAATTAGGAGTTGAAAAATGAAAAAAGTAATTAGCACAGAACATGCACCTGCGGCCATTGGCCCATACAGTCAAGGTATACAAATTGGTAATCTTTTATACGCTTCTGGGCAAATTCCCATTGATCCTGCTACGGGTAAGGTTGTGGAAGGTGACGTGAGTGTGCAGGCTACGCAGTGTTGCAAAAATGTTCAGGCTATACTTGAGGCAGCCGGTTGTGGTTTTGAAGATGTTGTTAAAACTACTGTATTTATTACTGATATGGAAACATTCCCTAAGGTCAATGAAGTGTATAAACAGTATTTTACCGAGCCATTTCCTGCTCGCTCATGCGTTGCTGTAAAGAGCTTACCACTTGGAGTTGCGGTTGAAATTGAAGTGATTGCAAGTAAGGGATAGTTAAACGCTGGTTTAATATATTAAGCTAGAATATAACAATAAAAAACGTAATGCATGGATTGCTTTATCGCCCCTTTTAAAAACTCATTTTTACTGTTATAAAATTGCCGTAAATTCGCATATTATGCTCATTTACGGCAATTTTTTATCAAAAATCATTGAATATTATAGTCTTACTATGTTTTTAAGGGCCGTACTATTTAGTCGATACTGAAAAATAAGATAACCATACAAAATGAAACGTGTTTTCAGCCTCAACTATTGATGTAAGGCTCATTCTTCGTCTAACATAAACACATTATGCGCCTTTTGGGTAGTTGCCACGTCGTCGCGGGGCTCTTCCTCACAGTGATGGAGCGAGCGAAAGTCATTGAGAGGAGTAACATATGGTTCTTATCCCTTGACCACAAAATTACAATCTGACGCAGAGATTGTCGTTTTGGGGCTACCTGTTAACGACCGAAGGGGCATTTAGGGTAAGCACAAGACTTACACTCCATGCATAGTCCACCATGTCCAAGTTTAGCCAAATCTAGGCGAGATATTTCTATGTTAGCTAGCAGTCTTGGCAAAATAAGGTCAATGCCAGTGGTCTTAAAATAAAGAGCACAAGCAGGAACCCCTAAAACTTGCGCATGGCCAATGCGTCCAATTAAGGTCATGGTGCCGGGTAGCACGGGCATGCCATAGAGTGAATTTTGTAACCCTGCATCCAACAAGGCTTTGCGGGTGACATCATCGGGGTCAACCGACATGCCAGCCGTGGTAATAATTAGGTCTGCACCGTCTTTTAGCAATGAATCAATGCAGTTTGTAATATGTTCGGCATTATCTGGGGCCATGTGGGTGCCCACAATTTCACAATTAAGCATAAGGGCTTTTTGTTGAATGATGGGGGCAAATTTGTCTTGAATAATACCGTTAAAAACTTCTGTGCCAGTAATTAAGATCCCAATTTTGGCTTTGCGCATGGGCAAAACCTTGAAAAGTGGCCCTTCACTAAGCAAGGCCACGGCTTTTTTGAAGTTAGAGTTTGCAAGATATAGTGGTATGGCACGGCTGCCAGCAATGCGTGTACCTGCTTTTACCACAGTCATGCTATGCCTTGTGGTACACATGACGTCTGGCACTAAGTTAAAACGCTCAAGCCTTTCCACATCAACTTGCAATAAACCGTCACAGCTGGCCTGAAAATTAATTTTGCCTTCCTTGGGTTCACCTTCATTGATTATGCCATCTCCGGGCATAAGCTTTGCAAATTGAGTAACGGCATCATCTTCATGAATCCAATCAGCATTTTGTCCAGAGCCCTCTAATGTATATACATTTTGTCTGCCCATTTGTTGCAAACGGCATACATCTCCAATATCAAGCACTTGACCACGATGGAAGGCTACTCCCTTGCTTTCATTGGGTATAATTTGTGTCATATCATGCAGTGCATGTTGCCCGATGGCTTCTTCCACCGGCACAGAAACAAGCTTAGGTGGTTCAAGTAGTTGGTTATCTTCCTCATATGGGGACTCACCTTGACAGGAACGACAAAGCCCACCGTAAGCTGCGGGATGCCATTCATTACAAATGGGACAGCGCGCAATTTTGCCTTTGCCCTTATGACCAAGGGCGTCATCACGTACATTTACTTGGCGTAAGGTAAGGATGTTTGTGCCTGCAGCTTTGATTTCTGCTTGTAGTTTTTCGGTGTCTTGTTCAGCCTTAGTTTTTTCTTTTAAAAACCAAGACTTTATTTCTGGGTAAGGGCCTAGTTTATCTACATCAAGGTGTACACGTACTCCTTCACCAGTATGCTTATTAAAAAGACTTAGGGCGTATAAACCAAAATTATGTATGCGTAGCCAGCCATTGCCCACAGTACATGGGGTTAAAAGCTGCACGGCATCAGGTAGACATTGTCCGGTTTCGCTAATGGCGTCAAATAAAATACCTTCGGGCAGGGCTTTTCTAGCCATCTCAACCATGTATCCAGCAATTATTAATCCTGGAGCAGGATAACCGTGAAAAATGCGCGCTTGCTCCATAAATTCATCATGAGTCCAAGATCCTATTAACATGGGGTCTCCCTACAAATTTTATAAACTTTCTAGTGGTTTGTAACCTTGTTCTTGCATTAGCATATCCATGGGCATAAGGCAGAAAAGTAAGATGGATATGGGGATATCTTCTGCTAAATCACGAACGTCTGGCATAAGTAAATAATATTTACATTCTTTGCAACCTTCGGCCCTTTGTTGGGTGGTACCACCTTCAAGGCTGTACACTAGGCGGCCTGCGGGCTTATCATCGCCGCAAGCAGGGCAAATAGTACGAGGGAAACGCCAAGTGGAGCTACACAATTGGCAGTGTAAAAAGCGGTGTCCTTCCTTGGTTTGGATAAAACCTGCATTGGGCAGGCGTCCACAGACAGGACAGTAGTTTTTATCCCATGCCTCTGAAACTAATGAATGTTTTGCAACTCGTGCTGCGGCGCATCTGGCCATATAGGTGGCAACTAGTGCTGCTGCATCTTTTTGCATACCATATTTTTTGGCCCAAGGGCTTATGCGATGTTTTTTTTGCAAGAGTACAAGGCTTACAAGATGTTTGCAGGCCTTTTCATCATTAGGTAGAAATTTTGCAAGATCTTTTAGAGCTTTTGTGTGTTCTTTTACATGCTTGGCAGCTAAAAGACAAAACTCTTTGCTAGTGGCAAGTATGTCTGCATCAAGGTAAAAATCGATATTTTCTTTACTGGCTTCACAAACTGGCTTGCCGTAGGGTAAGTCATGTTCAATGGGTAGTGTTGGCGGTGGTAATTGTTCTGCAAGTTTTTGACAGAGTTCTTCCAGAGGAACAAAACAAGTAATAAATGGGGCCGCATAGGGATATTGTTTTTTTAGTTGTGTAATTGCAGATGGCATGACTACCTCGTAAGAAGGCCTCGGCATAAATGCCGAGGCCTTTGTTATATTATCTTAAGTGTTTATGCTTCAGCGTATTCGCTATATAGTTTTGGGTCATCAGTGACAACATATATAACACGTACACTGTCAGCATCTAATGCTTTGGCTTTGGGAAGATCTTTTTTGAGTTCTGCTACACGCTTTTCAGCAAGAGCAAGAATTTCATCTCTTTCGCCAAAAACAATGGCATCAGTGGGGCAAGAAAGCACACAAGCAGGTTTGCGGCCAGCAGTAACACGGTCAAGACACATGGTACACTTGGTAACTTTCTTGGATTTTGGATCTTGGCGTGGCACATTGTATGGGCATACGCTCAGTGCAGTTTCAAAATCCATCTTTGCAGAATCTTTTGTGTAGATAACAGCACCTGTTGCTTGGTCCACAACGATTTCATCGCCAGCGGCTGCAGCTTGGCAGGGTGGGTTTACACAATGACGGCACATATCTGAGAAGAAATACCAAAATGGCTTACCATTGGCTTTACCTTCTGAGAATCGTACCACTTTATAAGTTTCTGGAGTAAAATCTGGTGGGTTTTGGTATGTCCCACGTTGCTCAGTTTTTACTGCAGGGAGTTGGTTCCATTGTTTACAAGCTACTTGACAACCACGGCAAGCAGTACAACGCGACGTATCAACCAATATGGATTTACCTTGAGACATGCGTCACCTCCTATACCTTGGTTACATTGACCATAAAGGCCTTGTATTCTGGTGTGCCAGTGTTGCCGTCACCAACGAATGGTGTGAGCAAGTTTGCGGTATCACCACAATTTTTGGGATATAGCCAACCATAGTTATAGGTCATGCCCACTTGGTGAACGGTTTTGCCGTCAACAGTTAATGGCATCATACGTGTGGTAACCATGGCCACGGCTTCTAACTCACCACGAGCAGATTGGACTTTAATCTTATCGCCGTTCTTAATGCCTCTTTCCTTAGCTAGTTCGTGGCTCATTTCCACATAGGATTGTGGCATGGCTTCAACTAGCCAGCTTTGCCAACGTGTAAATGCACCGGTGCACCAGTGTTCGGTTGATGAGTAAGTAGTCATAACCACTGGGAACTTAGGATCAGCAGAAGCAATCTTATCCATATCTGTATTAAAGATTGGGATAATTGGGCTATTATGCTGCTTGGACATTAAGTTTTGCTTGAGTGGGCTTTCTAGTGGCTCGTAGTGCTCTGGGAAAGGTCCATCGCCAAGTCCTGGCCCAAATAAGGAGCCAACGCCGTCTGGTTTCATGATGAATGGTAGTTTACCACCCTTCATAGCCATTGGTGGCCATGGGCCGTCTGGCACGTCACCAAACCATTTGCCGTCTTTCCAAGCAAGTAGTGGGCGTTTTGGATTGTATGGGTTACCTTGTTGGTCAACAGATGCGCGGTTGTAAACAACACGGCGGTTAAGTGGCCATGCATAAGACCAATTGGGGTAGAGACCAAGTTTGGTTGGATCTTCTTTACCACGGCGAGCCATAAGGTTTTTGCCGTCAGCGGTAAAGCTACCTGTGGCTAACCAGTTACCAGCAGAGGTTGCGCCATCAGCAAGTAGTAGGCCAAAGCTTGGTACAGGTTGACCCTTCTTGAAGTTTTTGCCACCAACAGTGGTATCACGCTCAAATTCACCATTAATACGGCGGGCTACCTTGGTTGCGTCAAAGCTACCTTTTTTGCCAGCGTCGTAGTCAAAGCGTAGGGAAGTTACAGCTTCAGCTAAAGCTCCGCCTTCGGCTTTGTATAATTCTTGAATTTTGTGCATGATTAAGGTCATCATACCACCAACACTATAGCAGTTTTCAGGAGCGTCTGCGGCTTTGTTGAGCCACTGCATCCAACGGCCAGAGTTGGTTTGACTGCCGTCTTTTTCTACGTTGGCACTGGCTGGGAGCAAGAAACATTCGGTTTTGATGTTCTTTGGATCCATGCCTGGGCCTTTCCAGAAGGAGGCAGTTTCATTATCAAAGATATTAGCATGAACAAACCAGTCAAGGTTGGTCATAGCTTTACGGATTTTGTTAGAGTTTGGTAAGCTACCGCAAGGGTTTTGACCAAGACAAACAAATCCTTTGATATTACCTTTGTACATGCGGTCAAAGGTGTGAAGTACGTCACAGTTAACGCCATCATCTACCTTTGGTAACCAATGGTAAGCAAAGTCATTTTTCTTGGTTGCGGCATCACCGTACCAAGATTTAAGTAGACTTACCACATACTTAGGAGTGTTACCCCACCAGTTGGCGCTCATTTCGTCAGCTGTTGCTGGGGTGGCACTGTTTAAGTACTCTTTTAATGAAGTTTTGCCTGAACGTGGTACAGGCAAGTAACCTGGTAGGATGTGGTATAAAAGAGCGTGGTCGGTTGAACCTTGTACGTTAGGCTCACCGCGAAGTGCGTTAACACCGCCACCACAGATACCAATATTACCAAGAAGTAATTGCATGATACAGAGGTTACGAATTCTTTGTACACCGATGGTACTTTGAGTTTGACCAAGAGCATACATGATGGTGCCAGCACGGTCTTTTACACCTGTAGAAGACATAAGTTCGTAAACTTTTAATAGTTCTTCTTTAGGAGTACCGGTAATAGCAGATACCTTATCAAGGGTATAACGGCTATAGTGCTCTTTCATCATATTAAGTACGCAGCGTGGATTTTTAAGGCTCATATCACGCATAGGCATGCCCTTGTTGTCTTTGTCAAGAGTCCATGTCTTTTTGTCATATTTGCGAGCTTTAGCATCATACCCGGTGAAGAGACCATCTTTAAATCCAAAGTCTTTATTAACGATGAATGTTGCGTTGGTGTAGTTCTTCACATAGTCTTCAAAGTACTTTTTATTTTCTATAATGTACTTAATCATACCGCCAATGAAGGCAGCATCAGTACCGGGACGCAAGCAGACATAAAGGTCAGCTTGTGAGGAGGTACGAGTAAAGCGTGGGTCAACGTGAATTAACTTTGCACCCTGCTCTTTAGCTTTTAATACCCATTTGAAGGAAATGGGATGGTTTTCGGCAGCATTACTACCTTGGATAAGAATTACATCACTGTGCTTGATATCAATCCAGTGATTGGTCATACAGCCACGTCCGAACGACTCTGCCAGAGCCGGTACAGTGGGGCCGTGTCAGACCCGTGCTTGGTGATCTATATGAGTCAGCCCAAGCCCTCTTGCCCATTGTGTTGTTGCCCAGCACTCTTCGCTAAGTACGTTAGATGTACCCATGAGCGAAACTGTATCTAGACGGTTAACCACTTGTCCTTTGGCATTTTTGGTTATAAAGGACTTATCACGCTCAGCCTTCATAAGGCGTGCAATGCGGTCAACTGCAAAATCCCAATCTTTTTCCACCCACTTGTCAGAACCTGGGGCGCGGTATTGCACCTTGGTTAGACGATGCTCGTTGAGCTTGGTGGTTTGAATGATACCAGCACCCTTGGAGCAAAGTGCTCCTTCACTAACTGGGTGTTCTGGGTCTCCTTCAATATTAATAATTGTTCCGGTTTTGGTGTCTGTACTACAGATAAGACCACAACCCACGGAACAGTAACAACAGATAGATGTGCTTTGCTTAGCAGATTTAAGCGCATCCATACGCATCATATCCACTGCAAAAGCTTGCGCCTGTACAACATCCAAGCCAAGTCCGGAGAGCATAAAGCCAGCACCAAGACAGCAGGACATTTTCAGGAAGGCACGTCTTTTCATATTACCTCCTCATTGATCAACATCAATGTTTGATTGAACTATGTGTTCGCCATAGCCATGTCAATATTTTCATCGACAGCAAATTGTAACTATATATAACAAAAATGTAAAGTATATTTGATTTTTTTTATGCTTAAATGATATAAAAAAGTGTTTTATTAATAATATCAATATTTTTAATGATAAAAAAGCTCAAGAAAAATATTGACATATGATACTAAGAAGTGATACTAAAAAAACATGAGTAGCCAAAAAATATGGCAAAATATTTTTGCCACACCATCGACAAAACGCAAGATACATAGCGATTCAGAAGATTTTCTGCGTAATGTGGGCGTTGTTGTTAGCGAGGAAAACGGTAATCGAGTTAAGTACACCAAGGATGGCGTTATATTAGCCATACATCGTACTGATACACATAAAAAATTAAGACCATTGCAATTTATTGAAAACATGTACACAAATAATAATGCCATGAACTGTCTTAATTACAATGGCTATAGTGGCACTGTGGAGTATAGCCAAGAGGGTGATTGCTTGTTTGGGCGGATTTTGGGTATAGATGACATTATCACCTATGAAGCTGAAAGTATTAAAAATTTACACATTGCCTTTGAGCAAGCCGTGGATGATTACATTATAAATTGTGAACAACTTGGTAAGAAGCCTAGAAAGTCATATAGCGGAAAGTTTATTTTGCGTGTTGGGCCTGCCTTGCATGCTAAGCTTGCAAGCTATGCTCAGGTGCAAAATATAAGTCTTAATCAATATGTTGCTAATATTCTTGAAGATTTTCACGAGTAATTTTTTGTAACACTTGAGCCTTACTTATTATGCTAATGCCATTATTTTGCGCTAGTGAGGATGCACTTGCTATGCATGCTTCGTGGCCATCAAAACTATGCCAGTATAAATACCATTTTTTTGTATCAATGATATGCGGGCCATCATGTATGGGCAACACCTGAAAGCTGCTAGGGCTTAAGTTAAACCCGTGGCCGGTGGCCTTCATAATACTTTCTTTTGCTGTCCAAAGCTTATAAAATGCGGTGACGTTGTCTTGCTCAAAAAGCCAGTCTAGCTCAGCTTTGGTAAAGCATCTCTTGGCTACATTGATGGAGTAGGGCTTTGTTTTTTCTACATCAATACCAAGTGGATGCATAGATGTCCCTAGCATAACATAATCACCAGCGTGGGATATATTAAAGCATAAATCATTTTCAAGATATGGCTTGCCATACTCTGTATATCTTGGGGGGATATTGTGTCCAAGGGCATAATTTAGCAGTAAACCACCAACTAAACAGCGTATTTTGTCCTTAGTTTGTATATAACGCTCAAGCTTTTGCCTTCTCTCAACAGAGAGTAACTCAAGGCCGGCTAAGTCTTCCCACTCATGTATATTACAAGCGTATATTTGCATGATTTTATATGTTTATTAGTGTTACTGCCGCAATAAAATAATAGCCGTCATGGGGGGAAGATACAGCTCAATATTTTGCAAATCTATACCCGAAGTTGCAGCAGAAAAGTGCTCGGTGCCATGGGCATCTACATTGCCATGCCCACCAAAAATTATACGATCTGTACTTAAAATTTCTATATATTTACCGGGTGTTACTGGTATTTTAAGCTCGCTTTGGCTTTGTAGCTCGTGAAAGTTATACGCCATTAATAAAGGCCCACGCTCAAAGGCTAGGGTTTTATTTTCTTCATGAATATGGCGAAATATGGCTTGTTTTGTAAATGCATCTATGTATTTATGTATAATTTCTGTCATGCAAGTTTTATCAAAAGCGGCTAGGTGAGCATAGCGTAAATTGGGATCGGTGGGTAAATGCCATTGTCTGTGCCCATACCCATCTTCGTCAAGCCATTCAGGGTGCCCAAACTCTGCGCCCATGAAATTTAAATATCCATGATGAGCCGTTGTTAAAGTGAGCATACGCATAAGTTTATAGAGTGCAATGCCGCGTGATATATCCCAACTTTCTTGAAATATACTCATATGCGTATACATGACATCACCTAGGATGCGCCAAATCATGGCATCCTTGCCATTAATGCATTGATCGTGACATTCAACATAACTTATGGTGTGGTCATAATTGCGGTGGTTGGTCATTTCATGCCAGAGGGTACCCATGTCTCGTTTATCTTCATCCTTAATGAACTTACCCCAAAAATCAGGAATACCCATGGCGAAACGATAATCAAAGCCAAAACCACCTGCGGTTGAGGCAGATGTTAAACCAGGCATACCGCTGAACTCCTCAGCAATACTTTCAGCATCTGGGCGCATTTCGTGGATTAAGTCATTGGCAATACTAAGATATAACTGACCATATACATCTGCGCGTGGGCTACCGTCCTTACCATAAAAGCATCTACCCACGTGATTAAAATCATCATTATGCCCGTGGTCATTGTAGAGCATATTGCCAACGGCATCAAAGCGAAATCCGTCAATCTTAAATTCTTCCAACCAGTAGCGACAATTGGAGAGTAAAAAACGGCGAGTCATTTCATTACTATAATCAAAGGATACGGTGCCCCATTGGTTACTTTTATCCGAAAAGAAAAAGTGTGAACCATCGTAACTGGCAAGGCCTTGTTCGGTATTGGGCAAGGTGTGACTATGTGGAATATCTAGTATAATGCGCAGGCCATAGCCATGGGCAGTGTCTACCAATTGCATAAAATCATGCACATGCCCAAAGCGTGAACTGGGGGCAAAATAAGATGAAACTTGATATCCATAGGATTTATATAGTGGGTGTTCAAGAACGCCCATAAGTTGCACATGGGTATAGCCATTATCGCGGACATATGGCAAGATATGTTCTGTAAATTCTGCAAATGTTCCAACGTGCTGAGGGGTCTGGTTTTGCTCATCCCAACCCTGAGAATTTTGGGCCATGCCAATATGTGCTTCATAAATACGTGGAAATAGTACCTTTGGTGGTGGTTCATGCTTCCACGTATAGGGCTTTGCAGGATGCCAATGCCTTGCGCACCACTGCGTATTGACTGCTTTATCTTGTTCAATCCATTTAGCTGTAGCTGGCACGCGGCGCATTGCTTCTTGGCTATTTTGGCCTTGTACGCGTAGCTCCATGTAAGTTCCATGCTCTAAAGCATCGAATGGCAAGCGTAATTCCCACCAGCCTTGCCACTCTTGGTCATGTTCACATACTGGTTTATAGGCGTGATGTGCCCAACGTTGAAATTTTAATTTCTCTGTAGTTAGCCAAAGTTTATCGGCTTTTGGCATATACTCACGCAAAAGCCAAAATTGCGTACCATCGGCATCTTTATTAAGAGTAACACCCCAAGACAAATGTAAGTCTGCATAACTTTGTAGTGAACCATGTTGCTGTATTATATGTTTTTTTTCATGATTATATTTTGCCGCACGTTCTAAAAAAAATGTGGAATAGGGTATAAGCTCCATATCCTCCAAGGGGTTAGCAGGTGAGTTATCAAGGTCAAAGCTTAAAGGTTCTGCATGGTAAGTGTTACCATTATTGCAACGCACATAAAAGCTTATATCTTGTACCCCACTAAGCCCACCCCACATTAAACAACGGCAGAGCAAGTGGTGCGAAAAGCTTAATAAAAAAAATCCTTTAGGCTCAATAATTGTGCCGTCAAAATCTTTACTAATATCTAAGTGGTGAACTTGATTTTTTTTAGTATTTTCAGCCCAAACATGCTCTAGGGTGCATGGTTCTTTGCCATTATTGTAAAACATTACATAAACATACTTAAAGCTGTCGGGTAGCTTATGATGCACATAGCTACCCAAGCCATAAAGTATGGGATAATGCATAAACTTGGGGTCTTCATGAATACCCAAGTGGGTGCTTACTACAATGGACATGCAATTAAAGTATTCTATCAGCTAAAACTCTAGCAAGAATTTGCGTACCATCCTTACCATGGCCCTTTTCTACTAGGTGGCGATAGGTTTTTTCTGCCAACTCAAGGCCGGGAAGCTTTAGGTTCATGGCTTCACATTCTTTGAGGCAAAGCCCAAGGTCTTTTAGGAAGTGCTCCACAAAAAAGCCCGGGCTAAAATCGCCTTTGACAATGCGTGGCCCAATATTTTTTAGGGCCGTGCTACCGGCAGCACCAGCAATTATAGTGTCAATCCACTGGTTTACGTCAAGTTTAGCCTCTTGAACATAAACGAGAGCCTCACATATGCTAAACATTAGTCCGGCTATGGCAATTTGATTGCCAACCTTAGCCTTTTGGCCCATGCCAGCAGCACCGCAGTGGATAATTTTTTGTCCCATGGCTTCAAAGCAGGGCAGGGCTTTGTCAAAAGCTTCTTTTTCTCCGCCTACTAGTATGGAGAGGGTGGCATTCCTAGCTCCAATATCGCCACCTGTTACTGGTGCATCAAGGCTAAGACAATTTTTTTGCTTAGCTTCTGCGGCAATTTGTACTGCTAAATCAGGGCTTGACGTGGTCATATCGCAAAGTATGCCGCCAGCTTTTAGTCCCTTTAGGGCACCATATTCTCCTATCAAAACATCTTCCACATCGGCAGGGTAGCCTACGATGGAAAATACAATATCTGCGTCTTTTGCGGCTTCCATGGGGCTCTTAGCCCAAGTGGCACCCTTTTCAATAAGTGTGGCAGCCTTTTCCTTGGTGCGCGTGTATATGCATAATTTATGGCCAGCATTTTGTAAGTTTGTAGCCATGGGTAAACCCATAATTCCAGTGCCAATCCATGCTATATTCATGATCAATTCCTATTGTTTGGGGTTAAACATATCTTTTTTAGCCACCCTAAGGTAACTACTTTTTAATTTTTGGGCGTGTAGCATGTATATGGTCGGCAAGTAATTTACCTTACCGAGTAAATTTGATTAAATGCATCACCCTTGGTAAGTTCTGATTGCACTATTTTGATGGCTTGGTCAAAAGTTATTTTGAGACCGCTAAAGTAGTCGATCTGCTAATGCCTTAGCAAAAAACTGTGTACCATCCTTGCCGTGGCCTTTTTCTACAAGCTGGCGGTAGGTTTTTTCTGCCAACTCAAGGCCGGGAAGTTTTAGATTCATGGCTTCGCATTGCTTTAGGCAAAGGCCTAGATCTTTTAAGAAATGTTCCACAAAAAAGGTTGGGGTAAAGTCTTCATTTATAATACGTCGCCCCGTGTTACTTAGGTGTTTACTTCCTGCGGAGCCAGCCTCTACGGTTTCAAGCCATTTGGTAACATTTAGGCCAGCTTGTTTAGCAAAGGTTACGGACTCACAAACGCTAAACATAAGGCCAGCAACTGCAACTTGGTTGCCAAGTTTGCCTATTTGCCCTGTGCCAGCCTCTCCGCAATGTAGGATGGTTCTACCCATGGCTTCAAAGCAAGGTAAGGCTTTTTCAAAGGCTTCTTTGTCCCCACCCACAAAAATGGATAAGGTTGCATCTCTTGCGCCAATATCGCCACCTGTTACCGGTGCATCAAGGCTAAAACAATTTTTTTGCCTAGCTTCTGTGGCAATTTGTACTGCCAAATCAGGGCTTGATGTGGTCATATCACAAAGTATGCCGCCAGCTTTTAGTCCCTTTAGAGCTCCATATTCTCCTATCATAACCTCTTCCACATCGGCAGGGTAGCCTACGATGGAAAATACAATGTCTGCGTCTTTTGCGGCTTCCATGGGGCTCTTAGCCCAAGTGGCACCCATTTCAAGAAGTGGGGTAGCCTTTTCCTTGGTGCGCGTGTATATGCATAATTTATGGCCAGCTTTATGTAAGTTTGTAGCCATAGATAAACCCATAACTCCAGTGCCAATCCATGCGATATTCATAATAATTTCCTATCTTTGAGGGTTAAATATATCTTTTTTAAGCTGCTCTAGGGTAACTGCTTTTAAATTATTTTGGCGTATAGCCTGCATATGACCAGTAAATAACTTTACATTACCAAGTAATTTTTGGCTAAATGCATCGCCCTTGGCAAGTTCTGATTGTACTATTTTAATGGCTTGGTCAAAAGTTATTTTGTTAATATTTTGTGTGTCTTCCAATTTGGTTTTATAAAATTGTAAGGACTGCTCAAAACCACGCTCAAGGTCTTTTAATCCGGCCGTGGCTTTTTTTATAGTGGCATCAATGTTAGCTCTTTTCTTGCTGTCTTTTGTGTTTTTTCTAAGTATTTCTGAATTATCTAAGGTGTTTTTAACTATGGCTATGCGGCTTGAAAAATTGCGCACTGTTTCTATCATAAAGGCAGATGTGCGCACCTCAGAAGTTGCCGCAAGCATTTGTTGGCGTTCAAGGGCAATATTATTATCCTTAAGTAGGGTGCGCAAACGCTGGTAGTTTTCGCGCTCAACGTCGCTACGAGCTGATGCTAGTAATCGATCAAGTAGCGTCAGTGGATTTTCTGTATTATCAGCTGCTAGGGGGTTACTTTCCCCTGCATCCTTCCACTCAGATTGTAAGGTGTCTGGCCTTGAACCACCGGGGGTATTAATCCCAGAAATGACTAAACGAAAACCTAAATCTCGTGTTTTCATGGGGCCAGAGGCATTAAAAAATGCCACTTCTTCCCGTCGTCCCGGCAATATTTCTGCCGTTCCAGAAAGATAACTCCCACCCTTGCGCACAAAACCTCCAGCTGAACCGTGCAAACGCCCGCCAAGCGAAAAACGAAATACATCCATAACCATTTCTGCTGCATTGCCAGCAGTGTCGTAAAGCCCCAACTTATTGGGTTTACGGCTACCTATGCGGGCTGTATTTTCCTCAATTCTTGTACCATCTTCTGGCCGAAAGACGGCAAAATCGGCATAGCTTTCGCTGGCTGCATGAGGAAAAAAGTCATGCTCACGTATTTCTTGTGTGCTACTGGTATGCCCGCCTCGCGCTGCATACTCCCATTCTGTTTCTGTTGGTAGTCGTAAAAATCCAACATTACGGGTATCTCCGTCAAATTTTGGCAGGTTCTGTGGGCCATTTTGTAAAAGCCACATGGTATATTTTTGGCTAAAATCCATGGCTTCATACCAAGAAATTTCTGCTTTTGGGCGGATATTTTCAGCTGTGGGAGTGGGGCAAGTATTTTCCATTACAGCAGCCCATTGCAAATCAGAAATTTCATATTTGCCAATGGCATAGTAATAAAAATCACCTTTTGGCGCACTCCAATGGAAAGGTAGATCGGTACTAGCAAACGGTGCTGATAAAGACGTAGTGTAACGATTATCATAATAGCCGCGCTCAGAATTTTGTGCATCATCTTGACCAAGGCGTATGGTCATATCCCATAGAAAACCTTGCGCAGGAACGGCAACCACCTTAAATGCCATGCTTAAATCACAGGGCATGGGCAATAATATATCATCCTTAGCCGGATTTGGATTAAAACCTTCCTCTAAGGTAGCACTGCCCTTGGGTTTTAGGGCAGCGTGCGCAGTGGGAGATAGTAAGAATTGTGCGCATATGAGCATAAATAATAGCAGTGTATATTTGTATAATGCTTTGTTATATATCACGAATAACCTCCGAAGGTTCCACGCTTGCAGCTTGCTTAGCTGGGAGCAAGGTGGCCACAAAAGAAAGCACTAAGACCATGCTCACCCCTAATAAATAATGACTTAAAGGCAATGAAGATATTTCCTCTATACCCTGTAAACTTTGTGCAAAAAGTTTATCAATACTTACGGCGGTAATAAAATAAAGCCCTAAGGCAAGCAGGGAGCCAAAAATGGCTGTGAGTAAGGTTTGAAAAAGTGGAAAGGCCATAATATCCACACTGGTGTAACCCATGAGTCGTAATATGCCTAAATGACGTTCTTTTCTGCGTACAGCGGCTAGGGCATTACTGGAAGTGGAGGCCACAAAACCAAAGGCTGCAGCAGTGCCAATGAGCCCAAAAATCAAAGTTAGGGATGTGTCTAAACTACGCACGGCAGCAATTTGCTCAGCTTGGGTGTAGACATTGATGCCTTGTTGATTAAAATAATCGCGCAAAGCAGTCACAGCTTCAAGGTTTTTTGCGTAAAGTCTAAATGCAGCGTAAGTCCTTTGATTGTCAGGCAATTTATCGCCAGTCCAGCCTAAATCCTCTGTGAGTCTTGGGTCATTGGCGGGTTTTCTACCGTCTCTAAAATCCTCAGTGGCTTCAAGTAATGTAAGGGGTACAAATGCTACGTCTTTTTGTATGGCTTCAAGGGGTAGAACGGCAGCTACCCAAAGATTTACCGTGGCCCGTTCTACTACGTTATTATTAACGCGCTCTACCATTCCTTGTAATATATTACCAGATTGTACACTTAATTTACGCGCTGCATCCATGGAAAGAATGATGCCAAAGCATCCGTCTGGTGCGCTTTCGTGAGAGGGGGTGTTAGCCTGCAAATAGCGCGTGAGTAAAGGGTCATTCGCTGCTGTAGGTTCGAGCGAGACTGTAATGCGCTTTAGGATACTGCTTTCACCATGCGGAGCAAGGTTTATGGTGGCGGCAATGGCTCTGGTGCGTGGGAGTACAAAAGCTACGTGCGGATTGTTGCGCAGTTCTTCAATTTTATTAGCATTATAGCTTGCGCTACCAATGGGTATGACCTCTAGGTTACGCGGGTCATTTTTTAGGCGTTCGGTCATGGTATTGATTACACCAAACTTAACCCCGTATAACACCAAGAGCGGTGCCAAGACTGCCGCAAGGGAAAGGATGGCACAAAGTGAAAGTAGCTTTTCATGACAATAATCATGCAAAGCTAACATGCAGGATTTATATATCATTTATCCCTCCCATGGGGATTGCATTTAAGCAAGCTACAATTTCTTCATCTGCACGTTGAATCTTGGTGCTAATGAGCCTAAAACCCATATTTCTTGCAGATTCAGGGGAATGGCTGACCATGATAATACTGATATTATGCTCCTTGGCAAGCTTTACAAAGAGCTCAAGCACGATGTTTGCATTAAGGGGGTCAAGAGATGCTACGGGCTCATCGGCTAAAATGAGTTGCGGTTTATGCACAAGGGCTCTGGCAATGGCAAAGCGTTGTCGTTCACCCACAGACATTTGTAAGGGTTTTTTAGCTAAAAGATGTGCGATATCTAATGTTTGCGCTAGCTCTTGCATGTGTTCTTTGTGTTCAGGGCTATGACAAGCCAGTAATATATTATCTTGCCCACTTAAAAAAGGTAAAAGGCCACCAGTTTGAAGCACATAGCCGATATATTGGCGGCGCAGTAAGGCTAGCTCATTTTGGTGGTGCCCTTGCCAAAGACCTAGCATGTCTATGGATTGCTCATGTGGGGTGAAGATAAATTCTGAAGTAATGTCTTGCTCTGCATTTTGCTCAAAGTCTGGTCGCAAAATGGCTGCCATGAGGTCAAGGGCTGTGCTTTTTCCGCAACCGCTAGGCCCCACTAAGGCCACTAACTCTCCAGCTTTCATGGCAAAATATTCCACATACAAACTAAACGCACTGGGACGTTTTTTATATATATTCTTAATTGAAATAATATGTTGCATAGAGTCTAGTTTTTGTTTTGATTATTTCTAGTTATTTTTTAGTAGATAACATAACGTATTTGTGTGTATTTTCATAAAAAACACGTCAGTCCCAGATTTTATATGGAGCAGACGTGCTTTTTTATATGCATCACATTTTTGGATTTTATGGGAGCATAGTTAGCGGCACTCTGTAAACCCAATCTCCAGCATTGACAGCTCCAAAGCTTTCCCAATTACTGCGGTCTTTATCATACTCTTCATAGCGAGCCAAACGCGATTTTAATCTGTTAATAAATGCAGTTTGTTGCCCGATGCTCATACGATACCAATCATCTTCACGCAGTAGCATGATATCACTCTTATACGGCAGTCCTTCTAAAAATTCAGCTAAAACTCCGAGTTCTGCAAGGTTTTTGCCTTGTGGTGCAGGGCTATTGGGGTCACGCGCGGCCTTGGTAGAGGCGGAAAGTATGCCTTGAAAAAAGTCCCGCGCATCGGTTTTTTTGGTGCGTTCTGCATTATCAATGATGATATTTAACTGTTGGCTTAAATCACTTAATTGATTTTTAGTAAGTAATACGGCAACTTCTACCGTTGGTACTTGACTTCCTTTAGCCAGTTTTTGTAAATCCATATCGGCTATCCACGAGTCCACGATGGATGGGGCACGATTTGCATTGAGTTTGCCTAAATATTCTAATTGCATAGCATATCCAAGGGCTTGGGCCAGGCTTGCAGCTTCATTGGCGGGTGTTTGCTTTGTGCTTGGTTCATCCTTGGGTTTGGTGACAAGTTTTCCTTCAAGAGTCATTTTGACCATATTAACGATGCCAGAGGTAAGGGCCTTGGATACTGAGGCAAAGTTTTTTGCTCCTTCCTCTGGTGTTTCTGCTGGAATGGATAAATAGTTTGAGCGATTATCAGAAAGTTTGGTTAACATGCGGTATGCTTTTTCTGCTGAGGCGTGGTCGGCTTTGCCTCTGGGTGATTTGATGTGCAAGCTAGAAATCCAAACGCCTTTGGAGCGCGCGTAATCACCGAGCTCTGGCATATCCATTTTAACGGTGGCATTGGGGTCAGTATGGGGGATGGGCCCTGCATCAGAAATTACAATAAGCATGCGTGATGTATAGTCATTCCAACTCAAGCTGTCTAGCGCGAGCTTAATGCCTGAGGGGGAATTTTCAGCAAAGCTATGCGTAGATTTTGTGGCCTCTTGCACTTTTGCAAGTTCAGTTTCAAGGCTTTCGCGCTCAAGTGCGGTGGCAAAGTCACTTATGACAAGGCTTTCATATTCGGTATCAGGGCTTGATTTAAGGCTATTTCTAAAGGCTACCACGCCAAAGGCCACATCTTCAGTAAGCTTGTCGTTTTGGAGTTGGTCATATATTTCTTTAATAACATTAAGGCTTTGGTCAATATATGGTTTCATGGAAATGGTGGTGTCAATAACAAAGGCAATGGCAGTGCGAGGTTTTGTGGGGGCTTGATTGTTTTGATTCATATGGCCGGGGTCGATGGAAGCTACTTCTAAAAACTTAACCCCTTCAAAGGGATCGGTCATATTTAAGATGGGCATTAAGTAAAAACGCTCGGCAGAAACAGCACCCTTGCTATCTATTGGTTCAGTGGCAATGATTTGAGTATTTCCTGAATCTTTATTTTCTGCAATGTTTTTATGTATATTTACCAACTGTGCTTCCATGTCGCTGGCGGTGCAAAGGGTATTTAAGTCTTGTTCTGTGCGAAAAAATAATAAGGGGTCGCGCCCGCTACGTGGAGTTAGGAGCAGGGTTAGGGATTGGTTCCATGCGGTGGTTTTTTTGGCTTCCACCCATCCAAGGGCAGGGCCACCCACCGCCCCTACTTGCAGCCATGCATCTTGACCGGTGTTATCTTTTTGCTTTGCAAAGACATAGAAGACTGAAAAAGGTTTTACATCATTTTGAATTACAGCGGACTTGGGGTCTGGATTTTGTAAGATTTGCGCATGGGGATGAGTGATAATACGTTGATATAGTGTTTTTTTTCCTTCTTGTAATAGTGGAGCTTGGGCCGCAAAAGCATCTCCAAGAAATAAGAGTGAAAATACAAAGGTGAGAATTATGCGCATATTTACTCCAAAATTGTTAGAATATAGATTGTTGTGCATCGTCAGTTTTTATATTGCCAAGCCATTTTTCATAAATTCTAGCCAAACTGCCATCCTCTTGCAATCTGCTTAGAACTAGGTCAAATTTATCACGTAAATCGGCGTGTTCTTTGGCAAAAGCATAAGCAAATTGTTCTTCCTGAAGGCTTGGTTCCAAAATCCTTACCTGCGGGTTACTTTTTTGCAATGTTTGTAATATGGGTAAGCTGTCTAAGATGGCCTCAACGGCTCCCTCATTAAGCATGGATATAATGTTTGAATTATCGCGCAAAGCATAAATGATACTGCCCTTGAGCTGGGAAAAAGCATATTCTTCTGCCACCGAGCCCTTTAATACTCCAATTATACTATACTGTAAGGTGTTTATATCATTAATGGGGCTCTCTTGAAGTACAGCTGCATATAGGCCAGATTTAAGAAGGGGTTTTGAGAATAAAAACCTTTGTTGGCGTTTTTCATTTATAATTACATTGGAAAGAACCATATCACACTCAGTATTGCTTAAACCAGCCAGTGATGAAGCAAAATCACGTTGATGTGTGTTGTAGTCCACATCAAGCTGTATGGCCGCAAGTATGTCAATATCAAGACCTTTCAATTGGCCATCGTTAGCGTCGGTAAAGGCAAATGGCGGGTTATCTTGGGGTATGCAAATGGATACGGGACTTGTGGCCCATGCCACCGCCGGCAAAAAAAATATCATCAAAAAAACATAAACTATACGCATATATACTCACTGATATGTATAATAATACAAGCGGAAATATAGCCTATTTCCACTGCTTTAGCAAGTCTTCGGCCTGCTTGCTTCCACCTTTAGCGGCCTCTTGCAACCAAGTATGCAAAGCTTCAAGTCGTTTGCTTGCCTCTGCCTCTCCGTTATCCAAGGCTTTTTTGTACCATGTATAAGCCTCTCTTGCGTCTGGTATAATGCTACCCTTGGGATCAGTATTGTTTGGGTCATAGTACTTTGCTAAGGAGAGCATAGCCGCAGGTATATTTTTTTGTGCGGCATCTTCCAAGAGCAAGAAAATGGCATCCAAGCTTTCTTCGCTGGCATTTTCATCCAAGCTTGTACTTAGGTTTTTGGCCAAGTCAAGGCTGGCGGTGCCGGTATTATCCTTACGCAAAAATTCCCGTGTTTGCTGCATGGGACTCAAAACTGGCGTTGAGGGTGCTTGTTCAGGCTCTTTAGCACTAGCTTCAGGTGTAGGCTCAGGATTAGTCGCTGCTGGATCTGCTTTTTGCTCTGCCTGTTCTGCCTGTTCTGTTTGCTCGGGGCTTGCTTGTTCAGCTTTATTTTGTAAAAACCACCATAAGCCAACACCTAGTAATAAAATAATAATTACTGTTATAACAATGGGAAAAATACTTTTTTTCTGCTCTGGGGCTATTTCTGGTAGCGGTTCTTCTTCCACGGGGGCAATAGGCTCTGGTTCTGGTTCCGGCATGGGCTCCGGCATGGGTTCTGGCTTTGGTATGGGGGCTGGATGTGGTGCGCCACCTATACCTTGCCCGCCGTGCATGGATGAGTAAACTATATCATCAATGATTAAAGTTTGGGCCACGGGGGCGTTTGTACCATCTTTAATAAGTAATTTATAGGTATCTAGTGCGTCTAGCTGGTCTACAACTGAAGCATCAACAGTCATGCGCAAGTTGTTGCTATCACAATCCCATTCGTTGGGTGCAAGGTATACTTCTGAGTTTTGCCATCCGCCGGGTGCAAGGCAAAGCCCGTCTGATGCGCGATAAATGGCAAATGTGGGCTCAGTTGTACAAGATACTTGTGGGGCATTGATAATGCCATGTCCGGCACCTTTGTGAGGGTTTGATATGAAATTTGCTGGCATAAATCCTCTAGATTGTAGGAAGGTTAAGGTTATCTGTATTATATTGATTTAATATTTGCGTAAGTTTGGAGTTTTGTTCATGGTCAAAGTTGCCGTCTGCATCAAAGTCCACATTGGCAGCGATGGTATGAAATAGAGTGCGTGACCAATCAACAAACCAAGCTTGGTCATAAGGTTTTTCTTCTTCACCAATATTTGGATGACTACCCACCTCTGCCGGAGGGTTAAATACAACGAAAGGTCGTCCTTGTATAATGACGGTGCGCTTTGCTTCATCTAAAAAGCGCGGGTCAAAGCCCATCCAATTCACAAAGGAATTTATGGTGTTGGCTGCGATGCTAACTTGCTTCCAGACCAGTCTTTCTCTGGTAAGATTACCATAGCGTGAGGTTTCGCGCAGGGCATTGGCCATATGCTTTGTAATATGTAAGCGTTCAATGGCAGTGGCTAACTCATGCACAAATAAACCAATTTCACGCTCTGGAAATTGAAAATACCGCTGCGCGCCATGATTTGCCGCTAGGTTGTTTACTTGTTCAATCCAATAATTAATTACAAGTTCGGCAAAGCGTGTGGCCTCATCTTTTAAATCTGGGTCTTTTGTGGGTGTCTCTTCGGCATCGCCAAAAATATTTTTAACTAAATCAGCTGCTTGAAATGATTGTCCCACCATGGGATTTGAGTTATGCGCTTGTTGGAGGCGTTCTTGCTCAGCACTAAAGTAAATGTCATAGAGGTCATGGTCTTGTACTTGTAATGCATGCAAAAATTCGCCAAAGCGTTGAGTTTCTGCCACTTTAGAGATTATGCCAATAAGCTTTTTGGCAAGTTCTTCCTTGCGTTTTCGTTCTTCTTCTTTATTATCACTTTTCCAATGGGCACTTAGAGCTGTGCGAATTCGCTCAAGGCTTTGAGCGAGGGTAATGGCAATTTGACCACGTTTTAGGGCGGGGTTGCACAATGGGCGCAGAGCTTTTCTTAAGAGAGATACACCACCATCATTGAGGGCCATGGCTGCATCCCAAACGGTTTTTGGGTTAGCCACGTGCGCCTGAACAAGAGCAGAATTTAAAAAAGCATTTTGCACTTCAGCTACATAGCTTTCTTGTTCAGGGCGAATACCTACTTCTTTATCTCCATCGAAGCTAAAAATTGCCTCACAGCGAAAGTTTGGATTTCTTAACAAAAACAAATTATTAAATGGATTTTTTCCATCCCAATTGCTGGGCCAATCATCATTTTTACCAAAGAAATCCAGCAAGGATGATTGTAAGCGAGTTGTCCAGCGTGTCTCCACAGATGGGGTGCCTTTTTTCTTTTCAAATTCCATATCCATCTTGGTTAGGATGAAGAAGAGTGAAGGGCCGGTATCTGCATTGGCTTTGGCGCGTCTTGCTGGACTTTCGCCATGAGTTGAGGCAATCCACTGTTGCACGGCTTTGGGTAAGTCTTGTACTTCTTGGTTGCCGGGGCCAATGCACAAAAGCATGCTTGTAAGCTCTTTTTCTGCGCAATAACGCTCAAAAAGGTAGGCTACCTTACCGCGTAAAAATAAGTTTTCTAAGGTTCCGTCACGCTCAAGTTCTTTGCGTACATCTTCAAGCTTGAGGCGTGAGCGATAGCCGGGAAAGTCCAATAAATCTGTATGGTCAAAAAAATCATCCGGCTTTTCGCGCATATATATAGTTATTTCAGCGGTTAAAGCCGTAATTATGGCTCGTGGCAATTGCGTACTTTGGCCATTTTTACCCATAATTGGCAATAAATCTGCTTGGTTTTCGTGAGCATTACTAAGGTTTTTTAGTAGGGCTACGTCAATAATACTTAACTCACGCGGAATCAAAGCTTCAAGAGGGCAGTGGGCTTGGGTGGCATTATCAAGTGCTTCTAAGGCTTGGCACAGGCTTAGGTATAAGTTGGTGAATTCATCCACATTATCCCAGATGAGGGCAAAAAGCTTGGCCCTTGATTGCAGGTTTAGCTTGGGGGCAAGTTCAATGGCGCGTTGCCAATAAATGCGCTGTAAAAGCTGTACCCGTGGGCGTGAGGCAAAGTTGTTATAAATATATTCTTTAAGCTCTTCCATATCATCACTGCTTACACCTTGGGCCGCAGGGCTATTTTGCGCTTCAAGGGCAAGTAAGCTTGCAAGTATATTTTCTTGGCTGGGTGTTTCTTTGTGCTCACAATCGGCATAATAAGTGTTGGCAAGCACGCGCACCACGTCACACTCTGTTAAAAGGCGCAGGCGAATAGGGTAGCCTTGCGGTAAATTTTCAGGTGTGGTGGTGGTAAAACGAGTCACAAGGCCAGTGGATTCTTTGCCGCCGGCGGGGTTAATTTCAGTAATAAAATCGTGACAAGTTCCATTAAAGTCAGCGATAAGAGTACCTTGGCTATCCTTAGCAAGGGCTGATATTAGATAAGACTTGCCGGATTGGCTTGGGCCAAATACACCCACACACATTTTGCGCAAGGCAGCCACTTCGCATTTTTGAAAAGTGCGCGCAGCACGGCGTAAGTCTGTATGTAGGCTTTCAAACTCTGCCCCAATATTTTGGCGATTGTGCTTAATCCAATCAAGGGCTTTGTGGGTATTTTGATGCAGTGCCTGACAAGTGTTTGCCAGTTGTTTGTCTTCCTGCTGCATATATTCTCCTAAAGCTTTTTACAAGTGGGTTACTCTTGATAAAAGACCATAAAGTCGTAAGTGTACTTTGTCCGCTACCAATTAAGTCATACTAATAATACCGGTATCAAGCCAGTAACCTTCGTCAATTTGCATGGTTTGTAGGCGAATTTCTAAATCGCTGGCTTTTACATTATTGCCTTGATTATCCATAATATTTTCTATGTAGAAGTCGCCTTCATCGCGATCATCGTCGGCTTTATGTATATCATCATCCAAGGGTGCCACATATAGCCGAATATCCACTTGATATGGAGTGCGTCCTGCAGCGCGGGTACGGGCATCCTCACTGCTAAAATCCAATAAATGATAGCGTGTTGTAGGCCAACGCTCAGCGTCAATCTGGCGGTAGCCTATGGGTAATAATGTGCTAAAGGTGACAGTGTGCTCAAGCTCAATGGCTTCACTGCTTTTTACATCCACCTCAAACCAAACCTTGGGCTTTAATAGCTTGCCCGTGGTATCAAGCTCACCCACATAACGGGCTGTTGATGATAACCTTAATTTATTAACATCAAAGGAAAAACTCTCTAAATGTCCTTCTGCTAAGGCACATAAAATAGCCCCCACCACCACTGTGGTCTTGGGGTCAGTAATGCAACCATGAGCATCGGCAAAGGGGTACCAATTGCCCACATGATATTCACGCATGGGGATGATGCGGTCTGGTGGTACTGGGAGTTTGGCTAGGACTGGAGCTACAATGCCACTCCATGCGCTGGGACGACCAGTGAGTAGTAATATATCGCAATCATAGGTGTTTACCACTTCACAAAGTGTTGCTAGGGCCGGGCCAAGGGTGGTGCGAATGGTATGATCAATAGCCGATGGATTTATGCGTAACTCTACGTCAAGTAAGGAAAAAGCTTCCCCTGACGCTAAATGTTTTTGTACGCTTTCTTCCACCGCCGTAACTACTTGTGCTTGAGGCAAGGGATGGAAAAAGTTTGCAGGAATATTTATACCTTCAAGAAATGGGAACACACTTTCTTCTGTATTGTCATCGTGCTCTGGCGATGGTTTTTTTACAAAAAAATCCCTAATTTTGCAGGTAAAAATTGCTGAAGGATTGTATGTGTCGTTACGTGAATTTTGATAGAGTATTTCGCAAAGGTTAAGCATGCCCAAGGCTAGCGGTACTGCCACTTGACGCACAAAGCGGGCTCGTAAATTACGCGCCTCTTTGGAAATGCCGATGGCATCGCGACCAACCAGTTGTTCTATTATTGTACGCGGTTGAATAACACCTGCCTTGTTTAAGGCATTACTTAGGTCATGGATGATATGCTGAGAAATCATATCCCGCAGCACTTCATCGCCAGCAATGTTAAATCCGTCCCTAAACTCCATATGTGGTGTGATGCGTGCAGTTTCGCTCTTGGTGCTTGATAGTTCATAACTAGCAATGGAAAGATCCATGGTGCCGCCGCCTGTATCAATGGATGCAATGCGCATGCAGGGTTTATTGTTATAGCTTGCGCGCGGTTTTCCAAGTAGTTCAAACAGATGATGCGCATCACCGTGATATTTAACAGCTAATTCATTATAGATGTATACCAGTTGCGAGCAGCTGGCTTCATCCCAATCGCAACGTACTTGCGGGCTTGTGCGATAATCAGATATGGTGCTTTGTTGCTTGCCTTTTACGCCCACATACCATTCAGACCAGCCAAGGGCCTCCCACACCACGCGCACAGCCCATGTGACCCAGCGTCTAAAAATACGCCGCTCTGCCACGGGCATGGCTGTGGGTACGGTGAAAATAATGCGCCGCAAACGACGTGGCATATTTGGTAATTCGCGCTTTGCTCTGGTGGCAGGGGCATTGATGGTAACTAAGGCTTGGCTAATAATTTCACCCACCATGAAGAGCATTAAGGATGAGCGGGTAAAGAGGGACTCAAAGGCCGGTTCGCGCTCTTGTTTTTTTAATGTTGGTGAGCGTTTGAATAATGGTTCATCAAAGCAAGCAAGGGGTGTGCCTTCGCGGTTGACCTGTCTTGCAAATAAACCACGTGTGACCATGGGCTCACGCGAACCACCTGTATTAAAACGCCAAGTTTGTTGCCATGGGCGTTCATCCCATAGATAACGCTTAGGGCTAGACATACCGGTATTGCCCTCAGCACAAACGGTGTGAGTGGCAAGTCGAGCAGCCTCAGGCCCAATGCGCACCGCAGATGGCCAAGCAAAAGCCGGCATGCGTCTACCTGAACGCCGACTCAGGGCATCATTGCCAAAATGGGCTTCGGTAAACTCAATACGGGTTTCAAATGGGTCGCTATAGATAAATTCCGGTTTACTTATATCTCTTAATTCAAGTAGATAGCTGTCATTTAGATTTGTGACCCTTTGGGGTAGGGTTTCAACTAAGATGCCAGTGGTGCGCGAATTACCAATATCTAAAATGAGGTCAACTTCCACTGGTTGATCGCGGACTGGATTGATAACTTGTACTCTAAGGCTCTGAATTGCTATACGAATAACCTCAAGCCAAGTTAAATATGCGGCTAAATGTTCAAGTACATGTTCATTATCATCACGCCAAGAGCCACGCCCGCGATGTCTCTTGCTGCGGTATTCATCATAAATATTTAAAAGCCATTCATCCACCCATGGGGCATTTAAAAACCAAGCATTATCGCGTACATGATGGGCTAGGGCAAACATGCCGTGGGCCGAAACATCGCGCGCAGATAGGGCGTGATAGTGTTCGCCATTGGCGTTATTTTCTTGTTGCTCTGGTGGATTTTCTACATTGGTATCAAAGGCAAGGGTTAAATGTAGGGTGTCATCATCGCATGAGGTAAGCCTTGCTCTGACCCAGTTGGATGGCCCACATTCAAAGCGCTCTCCACCATCGGGCCATTTTTGCTCCCTTGTGCGTAAAAATGGAAGGGGAATCCACGCATCTTGCCATATTTCAAGGACACGCCGAATGTCCATCTCATATTCAGAATCACAAATAGTGCCGGTAATTTGATCGACAAAGTTATCGGCATCTTGATCTAAGCAGCGCAAAAAATGTTGATAGCGTCCGGAATTTTCTGCCGAGCTATCTTGTTTTTTATCTTCACGAAAGTATCGACGCAAGCGCGGCAAATCGGCGATATTTAACTTAAAATCCAAAAATTGCGGGCATCCACCCGGAATAAGACTAACAGAAGTATGTGTGTTTTCCATATTATTTCCTATAGAAGCGCGCATCCCAAGAGTTATTTCTTCCGCCACGCTCCCTACCCTTGCAATCGGTGGAATTTTCACTACCGGTGCATTGTACTTCTTGGGGCACGTAGGCATTGCCTCCGGGGCAACGTGCTTGTACCCCTTCCATGACTAAAGTGCCATTTTGATTGAATTTTGCTTGTACGCCTCCGCTACAAACAGAACCATCATCCTCACGTACAAGGCGACGGCCTTGACCGTTTTTATCAAAACAATACTCTGCAATAATGGGCTTGCCGGTGCGTGAATTAAAAAGACCGGTCTCACTACGCCAGCAACCTTCAAGAAAGCTCATATCATTTTTATTCTTTGCCTCTTCCGGTATTTTTAAGGAATCATCCTTTTTCGGCTCTTTTTTAGGTTCGGGCTTTGGCTCCGGCTTTGGCTCAGGCTTTGGCTCCGGCTTTGGCTCCGGCTTTGGCTCAGGTTTTGGCTCTTCTTCCGGTGTCATGGCCAAAAAGGGTTCTTGTATGGGAGGTTCGGCCTTTTCTTCCGGCTCCGGTTCCACAATGGCCGGAGGCTCCGTTAGCGGAGGTTCAACCAGAGGAGGTTCAGTTAAGGGAGGTTCTTCGATTACTGGCTCTTCTATCACCGGTGGTTTTTCGGGTATGCATAAGGCTGCCTTTGCCTGTAATTGCAAGAGTAGGGCGTCAAGCTCTGATAATAGTTCCGCCTCTCTTGCTTGCTCCTTAATTAATTCAGGTGAAGTTTTTACCTCTGGCATACAGGATGCTGGAAGGTTAAAAGGGATAAGCCCTAACGCGCTAAGTAGCAGTAAAAGCAGAAGTAAAAGCAATAATAAGGGTAAAAGCCAACCTAGGCAACCAGAACCGGCCACCACCGGTGCAACGGCAGGGGCTGCGGCCATGGGTATGGGGGCAGCTACGGCACCAAGGCGGGTCAAATCCACCGGCTGGGCACCCACAGTACCTGGCGCAAAACCCCAATTAATAACCACAGGTTGATTGCCAACTACCCAAATATCTTCATCGCTTGGGTGTTGTAAGGCTAGTTTTAACATTTCACCAGAAAGGGCGTGTTGACCATCATTACTTTGAGCAAGGCTTTGGGCCTTTGTGCTCACAGTTTGAGCAAGGCTTGATATGCTTTGTAGAGTTGTGGCGCGCGCCTCTGGGGTCAGGGTACTTAGGGGTTTTGGAACATCATCGCCTTTTACATGGGCATACCAATCAACGCTTTCATTACCAGCACCGTCATTATTGTGTACAGGTTCGGCTAGGAGTGCTTTGTGCTCTGGGCCTAAGCTTCCCAATATGGCTTGGAGCTGGTGAAAGCAGTCGGTGGCAAAAATACCTTGGCTGGCTAAGGGGCGCATGAGGCTGCGCTTGGTGGTGGTAATAAATACGCCGGCCATGGCTACTCCTTAGGGCTAATAGTATAAGGAATATTTTTTTCTTGTAAGAAAGCCACAATATCCTTGCTTACTATGGCTAAACTTGATTGCCGATAGGACTTATCATCCATGGCAATATAGGTGTTTATACCTACAACTTCACCTTTTTCGTTGACCAACGGGCCCCCGCTATTGCCGTGGGAAACCACAGCCGTATGATAAATAAGGGGCGGGCTTTGATCTTGTACCACGCTAACAGTGCCTTCAGAATATACCACCTCCGGTGGGGAGCTGGCTTTGCCGCTAAGTAGGGCCTTGAAGTTTGGGTCAACCTCAGTCACAGCACCGGGGAAGCCCCAAGCACTTACCTTTTGCGTTCTAGCAATATTAAGATTAAAATTCAATGGTTTAACGGATGTTATGGGAACTTGGAGCACTGCATAATCTCTGCCCTTGGTATTGCTTACCGCTACGAGCTTTGATTTAGTTGCTAGCTCAGCAAACTTGCCCACAACGTAAATGCCTTGACTGCTACCTTGAGTTACATGGGCATTGGTTAAAATAACCCCTGGAGCTATGAAAAACCCTGTACCAGTTTTTAGAGCTTTGCCAGTATCTCCAATGATTAACACCGTTGCTTGCTCAAGGTTTTGCACCATGGGCAAGGGCTCACTATTAGCACTACTTGGTGCTTCTTCAGCTTTGTTTAAGGGTGCTGGTGGCGGTGCCTCGGCCTTGGTGGCTGGTTTGATGCTTGGCATAGGCGGTGGTGCTTCGGCCTCAGTAGCTGGCGTGGTTGCTGGTGTATTAGCTGGGGCAGAGTTTGCACCATCGCTAGGGATAGTATTTCGCTCAGTTGGGGGTACATTTTGTAAAGGTATGCTTAAACCTTGATTTTCCAAAAAAACCTTAACGTCGCAAGGTTCAAGGTTTAGAGCGTTGCGCAAGCGTGCTGCCTCATCTTCTAGTTGGGCATTGTGTTCGAGTTGTTTTTGTACCTGCACATTTTGGGCATCAAGTAAGCTTTGATATATTTGCCACTGTTTCCATAATAACCATGCAAATAGCGCAAATAATAATATTAATAATATAGTAGCCCAAAACCATGGTCTTGCATACCAAGCCACAGGAGCAACGCTTGCAGAGGCTGCAAGGGGGGCTTGAGCTTCATCTTGGTATTGGTCTGGTTCTTGGTTTTGTGACATGGTAGTTTGTCCGTTATATAATTAAAGTAGTGTTTTATCCATTTAATGCGGCATCTAAGATGCGGTCATTATTTTCAATTTGGGCATCAAGGTCGCGCTTGGTGGTATCTAATTCTTTTTTGGAGGCTTGCCATTTTTTTGTACTTTGGGTGGCTTTTTTAACCTCAGTTTGTCTTTGAGCAACAGCAGCCGTTGATTGTTTTGGTTGATTTTTAGCATATACAGGGTCATATACTTTGGTTTCTTCGGCCATGACCCGCGTATACTCGGCGTCCTTAGCTTGCATATTATTATAAGTTACGTTTAAGATGCGGGAGGTTTCTTCAAGGCCGGAGCGGATTTCATCATAGCGATTGGTTAGCTCAATCTTACTGATATTACCGGCGCGTGCCGCGGCAACGGCTTTTTTAAATTCTTTATCATAACACTGGGCAGCAACTTTAGCTGCAGCGTTGGCCCTGCTCATTTGTATGGTTTCGGCATCCAATTGTCCTGCATACTCGCGGTAAAACTCTTGGTCACGCTGCTTTGCCTTAGACGTGCCATATACATTACCACTCACGGCACCCACAGCACCACCGGCCGCGGCCCCAAAAACGGCCCCCTCGGCTTTACCGGTGCTAAGCCCGCCCACTAAAGCCCCAAGCAAGGCCCCAATGACGGCTCCGCCAGCAGTGCTATCATTCACGCTGGCTTCGTCACGGCGCAAATCGCTAACAGGCTTATAGCAAGCAGGGTAGTACGATACTTCAGTGGTTTGTTGTCCATATTTGCTTGCACAACCTGTTAAAATAAAAGAAAAAATCAATATCATAGTAAATGAATAAGATTTTTTGTGGGATAAAAAAGTCATATATACCTCGTACATTCTCTGTGTGTGTCTATATGTTACTATAAGTGGCTTTTTGGGGCAAGTGTGGTGAGGGTGAAAATGCTGACAAGGAAGGCTTTTTATGTTAGGTACACACATGTTCACTAACTATCCGCAGCTTATGAAGTTTTTATCCGGCCTTGGTCTTTTTCATATGGATTTGACTCTTGATAGAATTCAAGAGGCCGTGCAAATCCTAAAGCTTGAAAGATTGCCCTTCTTGATGGTGCAGATTGTGGGTACCAATGGTAAGGGCTCTACAGCCACCTTTTTGGACTCATTGGCGCGTGCTCATGGGGTGCGTACTGGCCTTTTTACCTCGCCGCACTTTGTCTCGCCTAGGGAGCGTATACTTTGCTCCGGTAAACCATTGACCAAGGAGCTTTGGGTAAAGTTTTCCAATGATATTCATGCGCAATGCCCACATTTAACTTATTTTGAGTTTTTAACTGTGCTTGCTGTGTACGCCTTTGTACAATGTGATGTGGAGCTTGTTATTTTGGAGGCAGGCCTTGGGGGTAAGTTTGACGCAACGTCAGCCATAAATAGGGATATTGTTTGCATAAGCCCCATTAGTATGGATCATGAAGCTGTGCTTGGCGATAGTCTTAAGGCCATAGCCAAGGATAAGTCCGCCGTCATGGGCTCAGGGATGAATGTATATTATGCCCCACAACATCCTGAAGTTATGGAGGTATTGCAAAATACTGCTCAAACTAAGGGCGCAAGGCTTAGGGCGGCAAGTGTTGACTCCTTGCCTACAAACATACAATTGGGCCTAATGGGCCCGCATCAAAGCGGTAATGCTCTTTTGGCCTTGGCTGCATGGCAAGATGTGGCTAAGCGGATTAAATGTAATGTTGATGAATCTGCTATAGGGCGTGGGCTTGCAAAAGCTTTTATTCCCGGTAGGTTGCAAAGTATTGCTTGCTTAGAAAATGAGTTGCCTGGGCAAATATTATTGGATGGTGCGCATAATGAACAAGGCTTACAAGTTCTTATGGATGCCTTGAGTAAATGCAATCAACTGCCCAGTATAATTATTTTTTCATGCATGGCCGATAAGAATATGCAAGCTATGCTGCCAAAGCTTAAACAATTGCGTAAGCTTTGTCATAATTGTCCCTTGATTATTGTGGGTTTACAGAATAATGAACGTGCATTATCTTTGGAACAAAGACTAGCCTTGGCCCAATGTTTTGATGATGAAAGGGTGATTGCCTTAGATTCAATGAAGCAAGCACTTGATTATGCAAATAAAATTGTTCCAAGTGAGGGCACTGCAAGTGCTTGCGTGCTCATTTGTGGCTCATTATATTTATTGGGAGAATTTTTTGAAATGTATCCACACTATCTCTATGCAGATAATCATTGTAAGGTATAATTATGAATAAGCTTTTTCGTGCTCTTCCCTCGGTAGATTCTTGCCTTAATGCTCTTGAAAAGGATTGCCCTGAGTTGTGCTCAGTCCCTCGTCCTTTGTGGCGTGATGCTGTGGTTGAATTTTTGGATACAGTGCGCGCTGACATTAGAAATGGACAAGAAAAAGACCCCAAACTACTTAGATTAAATAGCCTTTGGCCACGTCTTGTACCCCATGTCATTAGGGCCACACGTCCTCGATTATGCCAAGCCCTAAACGCCACCGGCGTGGTAATTCATACCAATATGGGGCGTTCTGTGCTAGCTGATGCGGCGGCCAAGGCTGTGAATGAGGTTGCAGCGCGCTATACCAATCTTGAACTTGACCTTAATAGCGGTGGGCGTGGTAGTAGGCAGTCCATTGTTGAAGATATATTATGCCGCATTAGTGGGGCTGAGGCGGCCATGGTTGTGAATAATAATGCCGCCGCCGTGCTCTTGGTTTTGGATGAGCTTTGTAAGGGGGGCGAGGTTATAGTCTCCCGTGGGCAATTGGTGGAGATTGGGGGATCATTTCGTATTCCCGATGTGCTTGAGCGCAGTGGGGCCATTTTGCGCGAAGTGGGCACAACAAACCGCACTCATGTAAAAGATTATGTGGATGCCATTAATGATAATACTTCTGCTCTCTTGCGCGTACATACATCAAATTATAGAATTTTAGGTTTTCATAAGCAAGTAAGCCTTGAAGAAATGGTGGCCCTTGGTATTGAATACGGGCTACCGGTTATTGAAGACCTTGGCAGTGGTTCCTTGGTGGACTTAAGCCCCTATGGATTGCCGGACGAACCCACAGTACAAACGGCTATACAGGCCGGTGTGGATGTGGTTACATTTTCAGGAGATAAGGTTTTAGGTGGGCCGCAAGCGGGTATAATTGTTGGTGGTAAGGATTTAATTGGGCGTATGCGTTCAAACCCCTTACATCGGGCCATGCGCTGCGATAAATTTACCCTAGCTGCTCTTGAGGCCACCCTACGTATTTATACCGACCTTGAGCAAGCTTTGAAAGATATTCCAACATTACGCATGATTACCATGCCAGCCGCTGAGCTTAAACAAAAAGCTGAGCAATTAGCCGAAATTTTAAATAATGAACTTGAAAATGTTGAAATATTGCTACGTGATGGAGTTTCGCGAGTGGGTGGTGGGGCTTTTCCTGAACGGGACTTGCCAACAACGCTCATTTGTATGCAACCACTTGAAATGTCATCAACAAAACTTAAGGAAAAACTATTAGATACTAGGCCGCCCCTTTTAGGACGTTTAGAGGACGATAGCTTTTGCCTTGACCCTAGAACCCTTTTTGAGCAGGATGTACCACTGCTTTTGGATGTTTTGAAATTGGTTTTGAATACAAAATAATATATAGGAATATAAAATGAAAAAAAATAATAAAAATCCGGTGCTTGAATATAAACCTAAGTCTTGCTGGGATGTGTACGCAAGTACCAGCGCAGGGCAAAAAAATATAATGAAGCTTGCCACACGTTATGTGGATTTTTTAAGCCGTTGCAAAACTGAGCGTGAAACTATTGCCTATGTGCTTGAGCGTTTGCAGGAGCATGGATATGCCAAAGGTGTGCATAAGGATGCGGCTTTAATGGATTTTCGTAACAAGGCACTTTTTGTGGCTAGGCGGGGCAGTTTGCCATTAAGTGAAGGTTTTCATTTAATCAGTGCTCATGCTGATACGCCACGCCTTGACTTTAAGCAAAGACCATTTATTGAGCAACCAGGCGTTGCCCAAGCTAAAACTCATTATTACGGTGGGATACGCAAGTATCAATGGTTGGCGCGCCCCTTGGCATTGCATGGAGTGGTATCTTGTGCTGACGGGCGCAGTATTGATGTGGTCATTGGTGAGCGTGAGGATGATCCGGTCTTTACCATAGCTGATCTTTTGCCGCATCTAGCTCAAAAGCATGTGACACAAAGCGTTAATGACGCTTTTGAGGCAGAAAAATTAAATATTATCCTAGGGCATAGCCCACAGCAAAGTTCCAAGAAGGATGAGAAGGCCAAAGAGCCTATCAAGCAGAAATTACTAGAACTTTTGTATGATAAATATAAGCTTACTGAAGAAGATTTTGTTTCAGCAGAAATGCAAGCTGTGCCAGCTGGGCCAGCGCGTTTTGTAGGTTTGGATAAAGCCTTGGTTGGCGGTTATGGCCATGATGATCGCATTTGTGTTTTTACTGCCTTAGAGGCTTTTTTTAATGTGAAAAACCCTGCGCATACCACTGTGCTAATCCTTTGGGATAAAGAGGAAATTGGTTCAGAAGGTGCCACCGGTGCCAGCTCGCGCTTTTTGGAATATTGCTTGGATGATTGCCGTGAAGCCTGGGATGCTCAGGCTAAGCTTGGGCATGTATTCTTAAATAGTCGGGCCATTTCTGCCGATGTGCAGGCAGCTCTTGACCCTGATTGGCAAGAGGTACATGAAAAACAAAATGCCGCTCAGCTTGGTTATGGGCCTTGTTTTTCAAAGTTTACTGGTTCACGCGGCAAATATGGAGCCAATGATGCCGATGCCGAATTTGTGGGCTTTATGCGTAATGTATTAAATAAAAAAGAAATTCCTTGGCAAATGGCTGAGTGCGGCAAGGTTGACCTTGGCGGCGGTGGTACCGTGGCCTTGTTTTTAGCAACCTATGGTATGCATGTTATTGATTGCGGGCCTGCTGTTTTATCCATGCATAGCCCATTTGAGCTTGCATCCTGCGCTGATATTTGGGCTACGGTGCTTGCTTATACTGCTTTTTACGAAGCATAAAAAATCGTTCAAAAAAGTATCATCTGCTTCGTCAGGCTTGTTTTTTACTCCGGTCATTTATGTTTAGATAAACTCCACTCCGTAAAAAACTTCGCCTTCCTTGCATCTGATACTGTTTTGAACGATTTTTGTTCTTATTTTATGTTTAGATAAACCCCACACCGTAAAAAACTTCGCCTTCCTTGTGTCTGATACACGGCATTGTAATTTCAAGGAAGGTATTTCCTTATTTATGTAGTTTTTTAATACATGGATTGCTTCGTCGCTGCGCTTCTCGCAATTGTTACTTGAAAATAGTTTATAATACTGTCAGAAAAGCAAAAGGAAGTGAGGCGGACGATTGTCTCGCAATGGAATTAACCATTCGTAGTCATCTTAATCTCCGCCTCACCAGGATACTCATCGCTTGATGGGTTGCTTGTACCACGCGATAAGTGCGTACGTTAACAATTTTAAGTACGATGGTATCATAATGATGAAAGTTCATAAGTTCAATAGTTTTTTGGGTATTGATGTTGCGAAAAGTAAGTTAGATATTTTCAACTCCCAAACAGGTGAATTTACAAAGGTTAAGAACAACAAGAAAAATATCAGCAAATTCTGCGAGAGTTTAACTCTTCAGGATAATTTACTTGTTGTGATTGACCTTACTGGCGGTTATGAACAACTTTGCGTGGAGATATTCCATGAGCTTGGTTTTCATATTCACCGAGCCGAAGGAAGGCGGGTAAAAGCTTTCTTAAAAGCTTATGGGCAGATTGCTAAAACAGATAAAATTGACGCTCAAGCACTTACATTTTATGGAAATGCAATGCAAGATAAGTTATTTTTGTATACCCCAAAAAATGACAAAATCCAAACATATCTTGAGCATTTATCTGATATTTCGGCCAATTTGCAACAAGAGAGAAATCGTATTCAGGCTCCTAAGATGCCTGCGATGGTAATACAGATGCTTCAACAACATATTGATTTTCTAGAAAAACAACAGGATATGCTAGAAAAAGAAATCAAAGATATTGTGATGAATGATGCCTATCTCAAAGAACGATATGAAATATTGGTTTCTTTTAAAGGAATTGGTGAAAAAACAGCTATGATTTTGCTTGGCTTGTTACCAGAACTAGGCCACCTTAATCGCCGACAAATAGCAGCTCTGGCAGGAGTCGCACCGTATGCCAGAGATAGTGGGAAATC
>CAYJIU010000001.1:0-76115 GCA_964370305.1 uncultured Desulfovibrionaceae bacterium | reverse complement strand
AAGGGGAGGCTTTTAGCCTCCCCTTAGTTTTATATAAACACACTTTCGGGCCCATTAATCAGCACCCCAAAACACCTCTTCCGTGGCGGAGATAGTTTCTTGAGTATGACAAGCAATCTCTAATTGTCTTGCCAAAGCTTCCTTATAATCAAGTGGCATTACTTTTACGAATAAAGGCAAGGCAGCGTCCCAATTTTTAAGTAATGACTCTGCGCGCACACTGCCAGTATAGTGATTATGCTGCTCAATAAGAGAGCGTAATAAGTTACAATCCTCAGCACTTTTTACTGATTCAATATCTACACTATCCGTATTGCAGCGATTTTGAAAGCGTTCATCCTTATCATAGACAAATGCTACTCCCCCACTCATGCCAGCAGCAAAGTTATAACCACACTGCCCAAGCACAACCACTACACCGCCGGTCATATACTCACAACCATGATCTCCCATACCTTCAACCACTGCCATGGCACCAGAATTGCGCACAGCAAAGCGTTCTCCAGCCATACCACAAAAATATGCTTCACCAGAAGTGGCACCATAAAGGGCCACATTACCAACAATGGCTTGCTCTGCGGCTACGAATGTGCTTTTTCTAGCAGGTGTAACAATGACAATGCCACCGCTTAGCCCTTTAGCCACATAATCATTGGCATCGCCACGCACAGTTATTGTTATACCTTGAGTTAAAAATGCCCCAAGGCTTTGACCAGCAGAGCCCCAAAGGTTTATGGTGTAAGAGTGTTGAGGTAGGCGGCGTTTTTTGAGTTTGCGGGATATTTCACCAGACAAGCGACTACCTATGGCGCGGTCAGTGTTAATAATGGTGCCACTATAGGTGCAGCGCACAGGCTTACCATTAATTAAAGGTTCAGCATGCTCCATAATAGCTGCGTCTAAGCGTGATTCAACATCATCTGCATGCATAGCTTTTTGCCATGGCGCAAGCCCCTTACTGGTGCATTTAAAAAATGCTGAAAGATTTAACGATTGAACTTTTGCTGATAAATTGTCTTTTCTTGCTTCTAAAAGGTCAGCACGGCCAATGAGCTCTTGCACCGAAGCTATGCCAAGCTGGGCCATATGAGTGCGTAAATCCTCAGCCATAAAGAAAAACATACGCTTAATATGCTCAGGTGAACCGCTAAATTTAGCACGCAACTTTGGATCTTGGGTAGCTATACCAACGGCACATTTACCCTTATGACAACTGCGACACATAATACAACCCATACTTACCAGCATGGCGGTGCCAATGCTACACTCTTCTGCCCCAAGCATAAAAGCTATAAGCATATCACGGCCAGTACGAATAAGACCATCGGTGCGCAGCTTTATTTTATGGCGCAAACCATTGGCAAGCAAAGCTTCATGCGTTTCTAAAAGGCCCATTTCCCATGGCAAACCTGTATGTTGCATAGCAGATAAAGGTGATGCACCTGTACCTCCATCATGACCGGAAATAAGAATTTGATCCGCTCCGGCTTTTGCCACACCCACAGCCACAGTACCAACTCCGGCCTCAGCCACAAGCTTGACTGAAATGGACGCACGTGGCTGAACGCGTTTTAAATCAAAAATAAGTTGAGCTAAGTCTTCAATGGAGTAAATATCATGATGTGGCGGCGGTGAAATAAGCGATACTCCCGGAGTTGTACCGCGTACTGCTGCAATATCTGCTGTCACCTTATGCGCAGGTAGTTGCCCGCCTTCACCGGGCTTGGCACCTTGAGCAATCTTAATTTGAATTTCATCAGCATGGGCTAAATATTCAGCCGTAACTCCAAAACGACCCGAAGCAATTTG
Source organism: uncultured Desulfovibrionaceae bacterium (assembly GCA_964370305.1). GTDB lineage: Bacteria > Desulfobacterota > Desulfovibrionia > Desulfovibrionales > Desulfovibrionaceae > CAYJAD01. The sequence continues at coordinate 74,306 of CAYJIU010000001.1, read as the reverse complement.
GCGCACGCGAGAACGCTTATCTAAGCCATCTTCACCTATAATATTACGTTTAGGGCATTCACCACCTTCACCACAATTGCTGCGAGCACCTATACTATTGCAAGCAACTGCAATGGATTCATGGGCCTCGGCACTGAGCGAACCAAAAGACATGGCCGCCCCCACAAAACGCTTTACTATGCTGGCACTACATTCAACCTGCTCCATAGAAATGGGCTTTGTACCTTTTTTTATAGCAAATAAACTACGTAAAGTAATGGGCTTTTCTTGTATATCACTGGTTTTAACATATGTGGAGAAAGCATTAGCATCGTCATTGCGCACAGCCTTATGTAAGGCACGCACGCTATCCTTATTCCAGAGATGGATAATTTTATTTTCTGCTTTTAAGTCTGATCCATTACCAAAGGCTTTGGCGTGACGAGCAAGCGCATCAGCAGCAATGTGTTGCAAGCCAATACCACCAATACGTGAAGGTGTGCCTTCAAAATGTTTATTAATTACATCTTCAGCTATGCCTAATGCCTCAAAGTAATGCCCACTCCTAAAAGAGCGTTGCGTGGAAATACCAAGCCTTGCAAAGGCTTTAAGCATACCTTTTTTCAAAGCTGTAATATAATTTATTTGGGCCTCATGAGGTAAAACATGCGGAATTTTACCATTTTCTGCCATATGCTTGATGGTATCCAAGGCAGTATAAGGGCAAATGCCACTGGCTCCATAAGCGGAGAGCAAGGCCATATGCATTACTTCACAAGCCTCGCCAGTTTCCACAAAAAGTCCACATAAATGTCGTTTTTCCACCCGGCGTAAATGGTGATGAACAGCGGAAAGAGCCAATAAGCTTGGTATAGGCACACGTGTGCTGCTAGCTGCGGCATCACTAATAATTAAAATGGTTGCCCCTTCATCAACGGCTATCTCGGCTGCCTTAAATAATTGTGTTAGCCCATCATCAAGGCTTGTTTGAAGGGCCTCGTCCTCTTGGCCTTTTTGTGGCAAATCAAAACACGCATCAAGGGTACGCGCCTGCACCTCAGCTCGGGTAGACATACGCACATGCAACATTTCATTACGATTAAGAAATGGATGAGGCAAACGCAAAATGGCGCAATTTTCGGGGGTTGGCTCTAATATATTACACTCACGGCCAGCAAAGTTCATGAGCGACATGGACAATTGTTCACGCAAAGGATCAATAGGTGGATTGGTAACTTGCGCAAATTGTTGCTTAAAATAATTAAATAAAGTTTTTGGCCCATCATCAAGAATGGCTAAGGGCACATCATGCCCCATGGCCCCCACGGGCTCTTGACTATCCCTTGCCATTGGTAGAAGCATATTCTTAATCAAATCAGGGTCATAATTGTATAAATTATGCATAAGTGCTAAATTATCCGATGGATTATGATAAGCTTTATTTTTGTCCCCATCGTCATGCATGAGGTCAACCAAGGCTACGCCATGTTGATTAAGCCAACGACGATAGGGTTTTTCACGCACGACGCTGCCTTTAATTTCTGCATCGGAGACCAAACGCCCTTGGGCCACATCTACCATGAGCATACGTCTTGGGCGCAATTGCTGGCGGCCCATAATACGCTCAGGTTCAACATCCATTACCCCAGTTTCAGACGCTAACACCACCATACCATCTTGCGAAACGGTGGAACGGCATGGACGCAAACCATTGCGGTCAAGCATAGCCCCAACCCTACTATAACCATCGGTAAATACTAAGGCAGTTGGCCCGTCCCAAGGATCCATCAAAGCTGAATGATATTCATAAAAAGCGCGTTTATTATCGCCCATGACGAATGACGTACCAAATGGCTCTGGTAGAAGCATCATCAAGGCATGGGCCATGGAGTACCCAGAACGCACCAATAGTTCAAGGGCTGCATCCAGTCGCGCTGAGTCACTGGCAGTATTATCAATTATGGGAAAAAGGTCTTGTAACTCATCACCAAAAAGCTTTGATTGCATTTGCGGTTGCCGCCGCAACATACGCGCACCATTACCACGGATGGTATTAATTTCACCATTATGGGCTAAATTCCTAAATGGCTGAGCAAGTCGCCACGAAGGCAAGGTATTGGTGCTAAAACGCTCATGAAATACGGCAAAAGGAGCTGTAAAATTTGTATCAACCAAGTCATGATATAAGTCACCAAGGCAAGCTCCAGGTAACATCCCCTTATAAATAATACTGCGCGCCGACAAACTCACCACATAAAAACTGTTGCGTTCAAGCCCCTGTTCTTTAAGCCATGCTTGAACTCCCTTTTCCATACGGCGACGAGCCAGATATAAAACCCGCTCAAAACCATCACCTTGAGCTTTTTCAGCACTCAGTTTAGCGGTAGGGCGCACTAATATTTGCAGCATTTGCGGCATGGTGGCGCGGGCCGCTGGGCTTACAATTTCTACATCAAGGGGGACATCGCGCTCATCTTCAAGGCAAAGATGAGTATTTTCAAGACATTCTTTAATGATACCCATAATCGGTGCATGGGTATATATTTCTTGAGGCATGAATAATTGTCCCACCGCAAAAGAGGTTTCAGCATTTAGAGTTTGCAAGGCTGGCCATTGCCGCTTGAAAAAGTTTTTAGGCAAGGGCATAAGTAAACCAGCACCATCGCCTGAATTTTCCCCATCACCATGTCCACCACGATGAGCAAGTCTAGCCATAGCGGTTAGGGCATCGGCTATAACTTGATGACTAGGTACACCTGAAAGACGGGCTACAAAACCAACACCGCAAGCATCATGCTCTTCTAAGGGGTTAAATAAACTACTCATGCAAACTCCTTGTTGCCACCGTACGGATTTTATATTTATATTGTCATATGTTATTTGCTGACTTTGTATACAGGGTAAAACTACTTTTACAATACGTACATTTCACCAACTACGCCCTAAAAAACCCTTCGTGGGACGTAGGGCCGCAAGGCCGTGCAACATGCAAAAACTTACATCTTACCGTAATAACTGAAATAGTAAACAAATTCTAAATTAGTCGAACCTGAAAAACACATTTTTACTATCATAAAATTGCCGCAAATTCGCATATTATGCTCATTTCTTGGCAATTTTATCTTTATATTTTTATATCAAAAAACATTACATATTATAGTCTTACTATGCTTTTAAGGGCCAACTAAATTAGAATCACGTGCTATCAAACCACGTCATTCCGATTTAAAAAAACTGAAAAGTTATCAAGTTTTCAAAAGCATGGATTACCGCGGGAAAACGCTATATTTTTCATTTTTTAAGTAACTCCCGAAGCGTTTTCCCTCGTAATGACCCCCGATACAACGAAGGTCATTGCGAGGAACATCGCTTCGATATTTTTGCTTAAAAAATCAGCCTAATAGCGATGTGACGCGGCAATCCATGTATTTAAAAAACGTCATCAAGAGGAAATGTCATTTTGCAAATCGGAATCACGTGCTATCAAACCTAATAGATTACTTTTTTACTGGCTAATTTATCCAGAGCATCTCAGCATAACGAGGATAAGGCCACTTAGCATCTTCAACCATAAGTTCTAAATCATCTGCATGCTTACGGCACTCTGCAAGAGCCGGAACCACATTTTGCAGCATATAGTATGCATGGCTAAGCGTATCACCTTCTGGTTCAGTCATACGTTTTTCATCAAGCACGGCAAGGGCGGCAGTCAAATTAAGGCAAACGTTACGCAAAGCGTGGAAGCGTTCTTCCTCTGGTAACTTAGCATCACTACCAAGCACGGCCCGAGTTTGCATAACCAAATCTGCGGCCTCTTTTTGAGCACGTAGACCTACTGGTAAAATGCTTTCACGCACCATAGCAGCACACACATTGGCCTCAATATTAATAAGCTTAACGTATGTTTCAAGCAGTATTTCTTGACGGGCCAGCATTTCACGTTCACTCAAAACATTAGTGCGCAAAAATACATTCATTACATCAGGATAACTATAACGCTCCAAGGCTTCTACCGTGGTTGCAAGGTTAGGTAGGCCACGGCGTTCAGCCTCAATGGGCCACTCGGTAGAGTAACCATTACCATTAAATACTATGGGCATATGTTCATTAAATATACGAGGTAATAGAGATTGTAAAGCTTCAGTAATGGAAGTACCTGAGCTCACAGAGGCTTCAAGCTCGGTAGCAATATCATCTAAAGCGCAAGCCACAGCAGCGTTTAAGGTAATATTAACAGGTGCTACAGATTGTGAGGCACCCACAGCGCGAAATTCAAACTTATTTCCGGTAAAGGCAAAGGGACTTGTGCGATTGCGGTCAGAATAATCCTTAGGTAGTGGTGGTAGCACATCAACACCAATTTCCATATGCGGCTTTGTGCCCTCACGTTGAGCTGTACCACTGGTTAAAGCATCAAGCACGTCAGTTAATTGGTCACCTAGGAATACAGAAATAATAGCCGGCGGGGCTTCGTTGGCACCTAAGCGATGGTCATTGCCAGCACCCACAGTACCAAGACGCAAAGCCATGCTATGCTTATGTACAGCACGCAAAGTGGCTGCAAGAAACACTAAAAATTGCGCATTGGTGAGCGGAGTATCACCAGGATTAAGCAAGTTATTACCCTCAGAGTCCACCAATGACCAGTTATTATGCTTGCCACTGCCATTCACACCAGCAAAGGGTTTTTCATGTAGTAGGCACACAAAACCATGCTCAGCGGCGGTATGACGCAAGATATTCATGGTCAGCATATTGTGGTCAGTGGCAATATTGCACTCCTCATAAAGTGGAGCAAGCTCAAATTGACCTGGTGCCACTTCATTGTGGCGTGTTTTTACCGGAATACCGAGCGCGAAGAGGCGTTTTTCAATATCATTCATAAAGGCCATGACACGAGCTGGAATATCACCAAAGTAGTGGTCGTCCATCTCTTGTCCCTTAGGCGGTGCTGCACCCTGCAAGGTGCGTCCAGTGAGTAAAAGGTCTGGGCGTAAGGCAGCAAGGCGGCTATCAACTAAGAAATACTCTTGCTCAGCACCAACCATTGGGCGCACATGGGTTGCCTTATCATTGCCAAAAAGACGCAATATACGCAAAGATTGACGAGAAACAGCACTAATGGAACGTAAAAGCGGAGTTTTACGGTCAAGAGCCTCACCAGAATAAGAATAAAACATAGATGGAATATGCAAAGTATGACCAAGCTTGCCGGGAAGCAAAAACACTGGCACCGTAGGATCCCAAGCAGTATAACCGCGGGCTTCAAAAGTTGAGCGTATACCACCGGATGGGAACGATGAGGCATCAGGCTCCCCGCTAATAAGCATTTTACCGGAAAATTCATTTAGTAAATGTCCATCAGCAGAAAGGGTTAAAAATGCATCGTGTTTTTCTGCAGTAAAACCGGTCATGGGGTGGAACCAGTGGGTATAATGCGTCGCACCACGCTCAATGGCCCAATCCTTCATGGCAGAAGCCACAACATTAGCTATTTCCATAGGCAATCGTGCGCCTTCGCGAATGGTGAGCTCCAATTGCTTAAATACGTCACGGGGCAAACGTTCACGCATTACATGGATAGTAAAAACATCCTTGGCAAAATGACGCCCCATTTCAACATTGGGGGTTAAATAACCTTCGGTAGGGTCAATGGCATTGGGGGTTGCGGCAAAGGCTTCCATGACTGCAAGACGACGCGATGATGACATAAAAAACTCCTTCAATATTTAAAAATAAAATATAATATTTTTGGTTACACAAAACACGAAAAGCATAAGCATAAGTCGTGCCAAGGGTAAGATAAAAACCATTTAAGCTATATATACGCCTAAAATAACAGTTATTATTTTTAAAAATATTGAATATAAAGTATGGCTTTAGACATTTATAAACGTGTATTTTCTACAAATTTGTAATAAAATCACATTGAGCATGTACGCAAATGGAACAATCATACAGCATTTACAATTTAAATGCTGTATTATTATACATTTAAAACATTATATCAAATAACTACGTTTTTGTAGATTATTCTAATAGCGTGCTATAATAAGATTTTTATAAGAGTGATGGCAAAAGCAACATGACCGATAAATCAAAATTTCTGCCCAAAGGATGCAAAGTACAGCCGTTAGGTGAGCAAAGAGAATTTATACCACTTGTGAAAGCAAGTTTTTTCTGGCAATTTTGTTCTACTATTTTACATAAGTTACTCTTGTAATCATAAAGGGTTGTATAGTTTTTCAGCGTCGACTATTTAGTCGATGCTGAAAAACACGTTTCCACGTGTTGTTCAGAAAGGCACGTTGCCTCCAAATACCCCTTTGGGGACGCCAGAAGTGAATTCTGGCTTATTTTACGGCACGCGAAATTTTTCTTACAGAAAAATTTCGGTAGCCGACACTTGAAAAAACATCCACTTGCTTCACAAAATTGCCAGAAAGTCGCATTCCATGCTTTGTTTCTGGCAATTTTGTTCTACTATTTTACATAAGTTACTCTTGTAATCATAAAGGGTTGTATAGTTTTTCAGCGTCGACTATTTAATATACTCTTGAAGCACCGAAGTGATAAGCGCATTGCCCTTTTTGTTGAAGTGAAAGTCACCACGAATATAATTTTCATTAATAACTTGTTCTAAGCTTGTACTTTCAACGCCATCATAAAAAATATCATTGGCGTTAATGAAGTTTTCACAATGCACTTTTTCACAAAAATTCTTCCATAATGTAACCCCTTTATGACTTCTTGGGGCATACATAAGCTGTGCAGGCCAAGGGTACACAAGTACAGACATTTTTATATTATGCGCATCCAAAAGTTTTTTTAGCTTGGTCATGGACTCAACAGCTTGTGCTTTACCACCTGCAACGCCTACCGCACCATAATCACTACCCACAACATTTGAATGTGTCCATGCAGACCTATATGGAAAAGTGTCAAATTCTTTTAAACCCAGTTCTGGACGCAATAAAGCATCCAAAATAAGATTTAAATACCAAGTATACTCAAAGTATTTTTTTGTAAAAAATTGCTCTGTACTGCGGGTATCAGTAATTGTAGCTTGTTTTGTTGGTTTGTTACTTTCAACAACTTTTTTTTCACGTACTTTTTTTGTCGGTGCTTTATCTATAACCCTAGAACCATCTTCTGATATGGCATAGTAAATAGCTTCGTCTTGGATGTCACCAATGTCAATGGCTACAATAACATGCTTAAAGCTAAAACCTTGCTGTAAAAGATATTCTATTTTTTTGTAATAAATACTAGGAGCATAAGAAATACATCCAAGGTTTACCACAGAAACTTCAGGGTTTTGCGCAGCATACATGCCCACAAAAGAATCCTCATACGCCATGCCCACAGCCTCTGTAAAAGAATCTCCCATAAAGGCTATATCATACGCTTTTGGCGACGGTTTAGATATATTATCACAAGAAATTTTAAAGCCGAATTCATTAGTACATATTTGGTAAAAAACATTACCCCAACGCGCCTTATTATTTAAATTGGGTTTTAAGTCGTGGTGGTATACGTCATGTTTCATACCTGTACTGAAATTATTGATTTTCCACGGCCCTAAGCCTAAGCTTGTTAAGGTAAAATCTATTGCAAACCAAAAAACAAGGCAGATAAGTACAATAATCGCCCCTTTTAACAATTTCATAAAATATCCTTTTTGATCGGCTCTTGTGGTCAATATTAAAACACATTAACAATTTGAAATAAATTTTTTACAAATTGGATGATCCAATAATATTGACAACAACCCATTGTACTTTAACCACCTTGCGACGGTCAAGGGTTAAGCAAAAACCATTATAATTATCTGCTCATTTTGCCTCTTCCCTAGTAAAAAAAAATACGCTATAAGCTAATCACACATTCACCATAAACCCTCAACCTATTAATATCAGACCATGTACTATCCCATTTTTTTAGATTTAAGCCAAACAAAATGCCTCATTGTGGGAGCAGGTGAAGTGGGCTTGCGTAAGGCATTGGGTCTTCATAGTGCAAAGGCCAAGGAAGTATTGGTAATTGATAAACACGGTTTTAACGAAGGGTGGCAAGAGCTTACAAATGTACCATCCTTTAAACTACAAATATGTGACTTTCAGCCGGAGCACATGAACAACTGCGGCTTAGTATTTGCGTGTACCACCCACAAAGAGCTTAATGCACACATTGCAAAATTGTGCGCTGCGCAAAATATTTTATGCAATTGTGTGGATGCACCACTTGCAGGCAGCTTTATTGTACCGGCCATTGCTAAAGCCCGCGGATATGCCGACAACACCCTCATGGCCGCCATTTCTACTGAGGGCGCAAGCCCAGCTTGGTCAAGAGTTTTGCGCAAGGAGCTTGAAGACTGGCTAAGCCCACATGCACCCATGACTATTTTGCTGGGCCGACTACGCCCTTTGGTGCTTGCATTAGGAAACAATTCAGAGCATAATAGACAAATATTTCGAGCATTAGTCAATTCACCACTACGCACATCCCTTGTGCATGGTGATAAAGAACGCTGTGCGGAGCTTTTATACGAGATGTTGCCTAAGCCCCTACATGCTAACATAGCGGAGTTACTACATGATATCGTTTGAAAAAAGTATGACTATTATCATGATTTTATACGCCAGTAGCACAGTTATTGGCATCGTTGGTCTAATGTTACGCAAGCAGCCCTTGCGTATCTTAGCAAGCTTTCTTGCCATGTGTGGCTTTGCCCTGCAAACATTTGATATGATGCGCGGCAGTCACTCCTTAACTCCTGGTGGGCTAAGCGGTGGAACTTATTTACAAATATTAGCTTGGTTTATGGTTCTTTGTGGTATGGGTGGGCAATGGAAATTGCGCAGCACAACACCATTAATATTTATCACTCCACTGGCTCTAATGTTATTTCTTATGTCGTGGAGTTTTTTAAATGTGCAAGTAACCCTACCTGCATCCTTGGGTGGGCCATTTTATGCTTTACATATTGGAAGTTTATATCTAAGTCTTGCTTTGATGGCCCTCGCCTTTGCCGCAGCCATCATATTTATTTATGTGGAAAAATTGTTAAAGTCTAAAGCAGCTCTTTCGGGTTTTCGTCAGGATTTTCCGGCCCTTGATATTTTGGATAAAATCAATACCATCTCCGTTATGCTTGGTTTTCCGCTCTTTACCCTTGGAATATTATCCGGTTTTCTATGGGCTGGCAGCACGTGGGGTAAAACCCTAAGCGGTGACCCCAAGGAAATTATTTCCCTCGCCATATGGGCTATATTTGCATGGCTTTTCCATATGCGCGTCGTACAAGGTAGACGCGGGCGCAAACCAGCAATCATGGCCATATGGCTCTTTGGCCTAAGTGTCTTCTCCATGCTCATAGTCAACTCCTTTATGGATACGCATCACGCTTTTACTAAAAGACAATAACATGCATAGTGATATATATTTAATGGGCCTTAACCACAAAAGTGCCGCTGTGGAAATTCGCGAACGCTTTGCCCTAAGTGCGCACTGTACACCTGAGTCTTGGGCCATTCCCCATGGGCGAAATATTGGCGAAGCTCTGATACTTTCCACTTGCAATAGAGTAGAGATATTGGCTTGCGCTAAAAACTACATTTCCGCAGATACGCATGCCGAAGCCCCTATCATTACAGATTTATTAGACCTTTGGGCCAAAGCATGTGGTTTTTCTCATACTGATTTACGCCCTCATGTCTATGTACACAAAAATAAACATGCAGTACGCCATCTTTTCACTGTGGCCTCAAGTCTTGATTCCATGGTGGTTGGCGAACCACAAATTCTAGGTCAACTTAAAGATGCCTATCGCGATGCTGTAAAGAGCAAATCCACTGGCACCATCATAAATCGTTTATTACACAAAGCTTTTTCCGTCGCAAAGCGTGTTCGCACCGAGACAGGAGTTTCTTCCAGTGCCGTATCTATAAGCTATGCCGCAGTGGAACTTGCCAAGCGCATTTTTGGAAATATGCAAGAAAATAGAGCCATGCTCATTGGCGCAGGTGAAATGGCAGAGCTTGCCGCAACCCACCTTTTGCAGGCTGGCATCCAACATATTTATGTGGCCAACCGCACCTTGGAGCGTGGCAAGGAGCTTGCAAAACAGTTTAATGGTACTGCCATTGCTTTTGATGACCTTGTGAATCAGCTTATCGATGTGGACATTATTATTACATCCACTGGCTCACCAGACCCCATAATTAGAGCTAAGGATTTAAAATCCATTTTACAAAAACGTAAATATAAACCGATGTTTTTTATTGATATTGCCGTGCCACGCGATATTGATCCAGACGTCAACGGCCTTGATAACGTCTATTTATATGACATTGATGACCTAAAGGAAGTGGTGGAAGAAAACTTGGCCGGACGCCGAGAGGAAGCAGTTAAAGCTACGCAAATTGTTGACGAAGAGGTGGATTTATTTTGCTATTGGTTAAGGCATCTAGATGTACAACCCACCATTGTTGATATAATCCAAAGGGCCGATATGCTAGCCGCCGATGAATTGCAGCGCACTTTAAGACGCCTTGGGCCCGTGGATGAAAAGACACGCCAAGCCCTAGAAACCATGACCACAGCCCTAACACGTAAGCTCAATCACGCACCCATTGCATTTTTAAAACGTGGCACCATGTCTGAGGAAGGTACAGCCCCGCGCATTAATATTGTGCGGCGTATTTTTGATTTAGATAATGACACACAAAACCGTAACACAAAGAAATAACATGCACTCTTACGTAATTGATGAACTAACTATCGACCAAACCAACAACATTACCAAGCGTCTTAACTCCATGAATCTACAAAGTGGAGTGGAAGGAGTCTATTGGCTACCCATTCCCGAAAAATTTCACACAGATATCCAGCAAGAGCATGCCTCCAAATGCGGCCCCTACGTCATGGCCTTGGAGGTAGACGAAGACTGCATCTGCCTTGAATTATTGGTACGAGCAAAAAATATTCTGCATTGTAATTGTGTAAACTATGCACAGTCTGAACTTGAGCAGCATATGATGCGCTATGTGGATAGCCTGCTAAGCCAAGATTAGGTATTTATGCCCTTAGCCTTTCATTTTCCTTCAATCTTACCAAACTTTACAGACCAGCCCACAAGCAGTCGTGTTCTCTCTCGTAACGTACGAAATTTTATGGATAAAGAGCTAAAAATTGACATAAGAGGGCAGCATTTTTTATTGGCTGTTTCTGGTGGTGTAGATTCCCTTGCCCTGCTCTGCCTTTGGCTTTGGTTACGCCCTATCTATGGGCACACCCTTTCAGTTTGCCATATTGACCACATGCTTCGCGAAGAAAGCCCCCTTGAAGCCAAAACCATTGCTAACCTTTGTGCCGCATGGGGTATTGAATATTTTGTGCATCAAACAAATATTCCCAAGCTTGCCCATGAACAAAAAAAAGGCCTTGAAGAAATGGCCCGTATAGAACGCTACATACACCTTGAAAATTATCGCAAAAAATGCCAAGCTCATTGGATATGCCTTGGTCATCACCTTGGAGATTTACAAGAAGATATACTCATGCGCCTTATGCGCGGCAGTGGCTGGCCAGCCCTTGGAGGTATGCAAGCATTAGATAAAAAACGCAATATTTTACGCCCATTACTCTTGCAAGAACAAAATCAACTTACCAACTTAGTCAAAGCCGCTGGCATTGGCCATGCTGATGATAAAAGCAATTGTGATACTAAGTACTTACGCAACAGAGTACGCCATAATATACTACCCCTTATCCATGCTGAAAATCCATCATTTCAACAAAAAGCCGCAGAACTTTGGCAATTTGCCAGCTATGACCAAGAGCATTGGCAAGATATCGTGCTTAAATTATTTGCTCAGGTGAAGGTTGATGAAAACGCTATCACATTACCTGCTGCCATGCTCAATGGTCTTGATAAAGCCACCCGCCTACGCCTATATATGCATAGCATAAGCACACTTGCCAAAGGCCAAGCTAGAGCTAATACTTTGATAGAATTGGATAACGCATGGGTACAAGGGCGAGGTAACACTACATTTCAATTGCCGGGCAATGTTGAAGCAAGGCTTAAAAAAGGAGCTATTACCTTTCAAGTAATAGTTTAGCTGGCATCAATGACTTGATGCCAGACTGCTGACAAAATCATTTAGGTGGCGACAAAATATTTTTGCTTTAACCAGTTATCATATTTTTCAATGCCGGCTAACTTAAACCTCATTGGCAAGTAAGGCTTCAACTTCTGCTACTATCCCCTCAGCGGTAAGCCCAACCTTGGCCCGCAACTCTTTTTGCGCACCATGCTCAATAAAAGTATCCTCAATACCCAATCTTCTTATTTTTTGGTTAGTTATGGCATTTGCATCCATAAGTAATTCCAACACGGCTGATGCAAAACCGCCGGCTAGGCTGCCCTCTTCCACCAGCAGTATATATTTATATTTATTTGCCAATGCAATGAGTTGTTCTTTTGGCAATGGTTTTAACCAGATTGGGTCAAATATGGCTACGTTTAAGCCGCGATTTTCTTTAAGCATTTTAGTTGCAGCCAAGGCAAAATGCACACAAGGGCCCACGGCAATAATAAGAATATTATCGCCATCTTGTACAAGTTCGCCCTTTCCTTCTGGCAGTAAGGTATTGGCTGTGGGCATAGCAATACCAAAACCTGCGCCACGCGGATAGCGTAAAGCCGTGGGACTATCCCCCTTAATGGCGGTATATAAGCATTTTGCCAAGAGAGCCTCATCGCGCGGAGCTAAAAGGCGTATATTGGGCACATGGCGCAAATAGGCTATATCAAAAACACCGTGATGTGTGGCACCATCTTCACCCACCAACCCTGCTCTATCTAGGCAAAATGTAACGGGTAAATTTTGTAAACAAACATCATGCACCAATTGATCATAAGCCCTTTGCAAAAAGGTGGAATATATGGCCACCACCGGCCTAAAACCTTGTATGGCCAAACCTGCCGCGTAAGTCACCGCATGCTGCTCACAAATACCCACATCCACAAAACGCTCGGGAAAAAGCTTACCAAAGGTATGAGTGCCAGTACCATGAGGCATGGCGGCAGTAATAGTCACTATTCTTTTATCTTTTTCTGCTAAGTGGATAAGACAACGCCCAAAAGCCTCTGTGAAGGAAATATTGCCATTTTGCTGCGGAAAGCTACCACTTTGCACGTCAAACGGGCCCACACCGTGAAACTTTTCTGGATCTTTTTCAGCTGGCGCGTAGCCCTTGCCTTTGCTAGTTAGCACGTGCAAAAGCACAGGCCCATCTTCCACAGCAGCAGCCATCTCTAAATGTCGCTTCAATGCTACAAGGTCATGCCCATCCACCGGGCCAATGTAGTTAAAGCGGAAAGCCTCAAAAAGCATACCGGGGGTAAAGAATGACTTAAAACTACCCTCACCGCGCATGGCATATGTGGCTAAATCTTCACCAATACGAGGGATAGAGCGCAAAAGCTTTAGTACATCCTTCTTAGTTTGGCGCACCCAACGTCTAGAAAGTGTGCGACTTAAAAACCGCGATAAAGCACCTACATTGGATGAAATTGACATTTCGTTATCGTTCAAAATTACAATAAATTTACGTGCCTTATGACCTGATAAATTAAGACCTTCCAAGGCTTGACCAGCGGTAAGCGAACCATCACCAATAATAGAAACTATACGATGATCCTCTCCAGCAAGGTCACGCGCCTTAGCCATACCGGCAGCTGCTGAAATGGATGTGGAAGAGTGACCCACGCCAAAATGATCATAGGGGTTTTCCTCTGGTCTTGGAAAGCCAGAAATACCACCAAGTTTTCGCAAAGTATTAAAATTATTAGCCCTGCCAGTTAAAATCTTCCACGCATAGCTTTGATGCCCCACATCCCAAATAAACTTATCACTCTCAATATCCAAACAATGCAATAATGCTATAGTCAATTCCACAACGCCCAAGGATGGAGCTAAGTGCCCGCCATTTTTAGAAACAACATCAATAATAAGCTCTCGTACTTCCTTAGCTAGTTGTTCAAGTTCAGTTAAGCTTAGCTCACGCAATTGAGCAGGATGTTGTAATGATTCTATTATATTAGAATTACTATTTGTTTTTAAATCAGACATAGAGTTTCCAATTTTGAATATTAAAAGGTACGTTCCACTACATAGCTGGCCAAGCTACGCAAAAATGCGGCCTCTTCTCCATCAATACCATCTAAGCTTTTAATAGCTAAGTCCTTTTGCTCTTGAGCTAAAACTCTACTTTGCTCCAACCCCACTAAGGAAGGATAGGTATTTTTACCCTGTTCAGCATCGCTACCCGACGGTTTACCAAGGGTGGCGGTATCTGCGGTTATATCTAAAATATCATCGGCAATTTGAAAGGCAGTGCCAAGAGCAGTGCCATAATGCTCTAATGCGTGGATAAGGGTCTTATCTGCGCCTGCAAGCATAGCTCCACATACGCAAGAAGCCTTAATTATGGCACCGGTTTTTTTACTGTGCATCTTACGCAGTTTTGTTAAGTCAACACCACCTCTGCCAGTATATTCCATATCAAGCACCTGCCCCCCCACCATGCCAGCAGAACCTGCGGCAGAGGCAAAATAAGCCAAGGCTGACAATATATTTTGTGGCTCACCCTTAAGCGTAGCCATAAAGGTAAAGGCGTCAGTCAACAGGGCATCGCCAGCTAAAATAGCCATGGCTTCACCGAATTTAATATGACTTGAAGGTTTACCACGACGCAAGTCATCATCATCCATGGCTGGTAAATCATCATGAATTAAAGAATAACTATGCACCATTTCAATGGCGGCGGCAAAGGGCATTATCTCTTGCTCATGCCCATTGCAAAGCTTGGCGCAAGTTAAACAAAGCACAGGGCGAATACGTTTACCACCAGCAAGCAAGCTATACTCCATGGCCTCTTGTAAAGAGTTTGGCAAATCAATGTCTTGCAAGCATGTTTTTAGCCAATTTTCCACGGCAAGCCCGCGTAATTTTAGCTGTTCTTTCATGGCAGAAGTTGAAAGTTCTTTAGGCATTATTTTCCTCGTCTGATTCTGCGTTTGCTACAAAGGGACTATCTGAATTATCAGCAAAAAGAGTAATTTCATGCCGCGCTTTATCCAGCTGCTTACGGCAGGATTTTGCAAGCTGCATACCTTCCTTATATAAAGCCACGCTTTGTTCAAGCTGCACATCGCCTTTTTCTAAAGCGGTGATAATAACTTGTAAACGCTCCACACGATCTTCAAATGTTTTTGGGCTATCCTTGGCCATGCTTAATCCTCATATACAATAATCATTTTTCATTTTTATGACGTTTTTTTTGCACTTTTGCAGCTATTTCACCATCAAGTAAGGACATATGTACATTTTGCCCGATTTTTACTTGCTCAACCGATGTTAATACATGTCCATCTTCCGTTTGTAAAAGCGCGTATCCGCGCTCAAGCGGAGCCAGTGGATTGTGGGCCAACAGGCGCAAGTAATAACCTTGCATCTGGGCAGATAATTTTTCCTGATAGCGCGAGTATGACATGGGTAAAGCTGAGCTAAAATTATCTAACTTAATTTGATTTCTTTCCATAAACCCCTTAGCGCATTGCATAAGACGGGCATGAAAGTTACTTAAACGCTCATCTTGACGTTGCCAGATATTTACTGGTGAGAGCCAATGTAATGCCTGCTCACGCATATTGAGTAATTGACTATAATTATACATTTTATTGTCAATGATATCGTTTAAGGCTAGCTCAAATCCATCAATATATTGCATAAGCTCTTCGCGTTCTGGCCACAATAACTGTGCCGCATGACTTGGGGTTGCGGCCCGCACATCGGCAGTCATATCTGCAAGGCATACATCCGGCTCGTGCCCAATGCCAGCAAGCACCGGTATGGGCGAATTAAAGATTGCATCAGCAAGACATTCTTCATTAAAAGCCCATAAGTCTTCAAAAGATCCACCACCACGAATGAGTACAATGACCTCAGCCCAAGCTTGCGCGGCAATGCTTTGCAATACTTCACTCATGGCTTTGGCAGCACCTTCTCCCTGCACCAAGGTAGGATAGATACGAATATGCCCACCTGTGCCGCGATTACTGGCAATGCGCAAAAAATCATGAATGGCAGCACCGCTTGCCGCTGTAACTACAGCCACTCTTTGCGGATTATAAATCAAACTTCGCTTACGCTCTGGGGCAAAATAGCCCTTATCCATAAGCTTGCTTTTTAATTTATCAAATGCCGCATACAGCGCACCAAGCCCATCATCTTGCACCAAGGACACAGTTAATTGATAAACACCGCGTTGTGCATAAACTGAAAGATTCCCCGCACATAGGATTTGTTGTCCTTGGGTAAGACTTGCGGCCATGGACGGCCTTGGCCCGTTTTCAAACACTTCACCGGTAAGGGGGTCAAACCCGTCATTTTCGCGTTGATTACCCTTAAACCAAACGCAGTTAAGCAAGGCATCATTATCTTTTAGCGAAAAATAAATATGTCCGGAGCTTGGGCGCGAAAGATTACTCACCTCCCCCTTAACCCACACAAAGGGGAATTGCGCATCAAGGGTGCGTTTTATACCATCAGTTAGCTCGCGAACTGTATATATGATGCTCAATTAATACCCCACACCATTCTAATTGTATGACTGATTCCTATAAATTATATTTACATTATCACATGTTATTTGCAAACTTTGTATACATGATAAAACTACTTTTACAGTACGCACATTTTAGCAATGACGACTTAAAGCACCCTTCGGAGGATACCATTTTTATAAGTGCGGAGCACGAAGTAAAAATGAGCATGCCACGTTTTTGTGGAATATTTTGAAATTATTAAATTTTTTTCGCTACCAAGGAAAATGTAATATTTTGAAGGCAGAGTGTACTTAAGTACACGCGTTCAAAATATTTCATCTGACGCAGGCAGCGGGAAAAAGATAAATTTTAAAAAATCACACAAAAGTAACACGTAGGGCCGCAAGGCCGTGCAAAATACAAAAGCTTAACTTATTTTCAATTAACAATAACGTGATTAATACCCCAACCGCTTAAAACTTGCTTGTGCCAAGTCTTAAAATCTTGAAGGAAATTATCTAAACTAAGCTCTGTTTTTTCGCCACTACGGCGGTCTTTTGCTTCTAACACTCCGCGCTCAAAGCTCTTACCCCCCAAGCAAATTTGCATGGGAATACCTATTAAATCAGCATCCTTGAACTTAACCCCCGGGCGTTCTTCACGGTCATCTAATAACACCTCTAAACCATCGGCTTCAAGGGCAGTTTTTATCTCATTAAGTTTTGCACAAATGGCGTCATTTTTTGGATCTAAATTAAGCAAAAGCGCGTCAAAAGGAGCCAGCGGAGGCGGAAATACAATACCATATTCATCGTGATTTTGCTCAATACAAGCCGCCACTACGCGTGAAACACCAATACCATAACACCCCATAACGATTAAATTTTCCTTACCATCTTGGTCAAGAAATGTGGCTTTCATGGATTCACTATACTTGGTACCAAGCTTAAACACGTGGCCCACTTCAATACCCTTTGGTAGCTCAAGTCTACCTCCACATGTGGGGCAAGGGTCAGCCTTAGTAATCATACGCAAATCGGCATAGGCAATTACGCTGCAATCACGGGTAAGGTCTACGTGGCGAAGATGTGTGTCAGTTTTATTAGCCCCACAAACCCAATCATTATAGGCTTGTAACTCAAGGTCAGCATAAACTTTTACATGCTCTGCCAAGCCCACCGGCCCCGCAAAGCCCACGGCAGCCTTTGACCATTCCTGCACTTCTTCAGGGGTGGCAAGCTCCACCACGCTTGCTCCTAACATATTTTTTAATTTAATATCATTGACGTTGCGGTCTCCGCGCACAAGCACGGCTACAGCGGCACCATCCACATTAAAGAGCAGAGTTTTAATTAACTTTATGGGCGCTATGTCCATGAAACGGCAAACATCTTCCACCGTATGCGCATTGGGTGTTGAAACTTCTTCAAAATTTTCGCAAGTTTGATTATGTTTTTGCCCTTTAAAAATAACCGCAGCCCGCTCCACATTTGATGCATAATCACAAGCCACACAAGTGGCCAGTGTATCCTCACCTGTATCTGCAAGCACCATAAATTCATGAGAAAAACTACCACCGATGGATCCTGTATCCGCCTCCACAGCCCTAAATTTTAAAGCCATGCGCGCAAAAGTCTTGCTATAGGCATCATACATTTTTTTATAGCTAATATCAGCACCGGCATCATCGGCATCAAAGGAATATGCGTCCTTCATAACAAATTCACGGCCGCGCAAAAGCCCAAAACGCGGGCGAATTTCATCCCTAAATTTTGTTTGAATTTGATAAAGATTAAACGGTAATTGCCTATATGAGCGCACCTCACCGCGCACAAGGTCAGTTATAACTTCCTCATGGGTGGGCCCAATGCAATAGTCGCGTCCGTGTCTATCTTGAAAGCGCAAAAGCTCCTTGCCATAAAACTCCCAGCGGCCCGTCTCTTGCCACAAATCAGCCGGACATGCCGCAGGTAATAATAGCTCTTGCGCGCCGGCGGAATTCATCTCTTCACGTACAATTTGCTTAGCCTTTTCCAACACACGCAAACCAAGCGGCAAATACATATAAATACCAGATGTTACCTTACGCACCATACCAGAGCGCACCAATAATTTATGGCTAATAACCTCAGCATCAGCCGGAGCTTCCTTTAATGTGGGGATATAACTCAAACTCCAACGCATATCACTACCTCTTATTTTTTATTTTCTATAACCTTATCAAGTTCTTCCATAAAAGCAGTAAGCAAATTATCTTGACCGCGCACGGTTCGAATAATCTTACCCTTACAAAAAATACTACCCTTATCACGCCCGCCAGCAAGGCCAATATCCGCTTCTCTAGCTTCGCCTGGCCCATTGACCACGCAACCCATGACCGCCACCTTCAAAGGTACAGTTTCATGCATAAGACGCTTCTCCACCTCGCCAGCAAGGGCAATCAAATCAATCTCCGTGCGTCCACAAGTAGGGCAAGAAATAATCTCAGGCCCACGATGGCGTAAACCAAGCGCGCGCAAAATTTCATATGCGGCAATGACTTCTTGCACTGGGTCTGCCGTAAGCGATACGCGCAAGGTATCACCAATACCCTCCCAAAGCAAAATGCCTAAACCAACCGCAGACTTAACCCCACCACGCAAAAGGCCACCGGCCTCTGTGATGCCAATATGTAGGGGATAATCACACTGGGTGGCAAGCAACTTATAGGCGGCAATACTTTCTAAAACACCTGAAGATTTTAAGGAAATTTTTGTTTGATAAAATCCACGCTTTTCCAAAATATCTATGTGCCCAAGGGCACTTTCTACCATAGCTTGTGGTGTGGGGCCGCCGTATTTTTGTAGTAGATGCTTCTCCAAGGAACCACCATTAACCCCAATTCTAATAACTGCATTATGAGCTTTGGCGCAATCAACCACAGCATCCACATGCTTTTTTGCTCCAATATTACCGGGATTAATGCGTAAACCTTCCACCCCTGCTTCTAAAGCAGCAAGAGCAAGGCCATGCTCAAAATGTATATCCGCAATGAGCGGCACACTCACCTCTGATCTAATTTGCTTAATGGCTTTAGCTGCTTGCATATCAAGCACAGCTAGGCGTACCGCTTCACAACCAACGTCCACAAGGGCCGTAATCTGAGCAAGTGTTTTTTGCACATCCCTTGTATCGGTATTGGTCATGCTCTGCACACGCACTGGCGCAGTACCGCCAAAAGCAAGGGAGCCAAGATGTATTTTTTTAGTTTTTCTACGTTCCATGCTTAATACTCAACAATGTAATAAATCATTATAGCTCATTTTATTATAACTGCCAAGTATACTTTATGGGTGCCTTGTTTAAGAACATGTTGTTAATTCTAATTTAAAAAATGATTATTATGAGCATTATCACGTATTTTTATTTGTCAATTTTTGCTAAAAAATAATTTATTTTCAATGTTTTGTATGGTTTTTCAGTGTCGACTAAAATAATATTTTTGATGTTTTACTTGACAAGTAATATATAAAGACATATCTGCATCTCAACGAGGGATTGCCTCGTATTAGGCCTTCGTGCCTCTCAATTTATTTTTGAGTATACTAAGCTTCCGTCTTGCCAATATAGTATACTTGGGGAGTGTCTCCCTGTCCCCCTATCTGTCTAAGGGGCCTATAATTTCCAGTAAAATTTTGTACGTTTTTTTTTGCGCGTCTTATAGTTGCGCACTTTAAGGAGATTTTCATGGCCGATATTATTCTAAGCAGACCTCTGCCTGGGCAAGCTATTAACGTTGCCCCTCAAACCGATGACCGCATAAACCTTGAGTTTACTGCCGACTCTGCAACCATAACCCGTGAAGGTGATAGCTTAACCTTTACCTTTGAGGATGGTGCAAGTATTGAGTTAACCAACTTCTACACTGCCTACGGTGCTGAAAATATGCCCGAATTTGTAATTGAAGGTAGCACAGTGTCTGGCGAAGCTTTTTTTACAAGCCTCGGTGAAGAGCTCATGCCTGCCCTTGGTAACACCAGCGCGCCTAGCGGTAGTGGCACCAATGTAGGATTTAAAGCTGGCACCTTACTTAGTGGTATTGATGCCACTGACGGCCTTAACATTGAAAATGAATTAGTTGTGGATATAGCCACTGCTAGTGTTGTTCAGCCTAATAATGACCTTCCCTTTACTCCAACCGAAACGACACCTCCCCCTACTACTGGTTCTGCAACGCCACCTATCACCACGCTACCCACTACGCCGGCTCCCCCTGTGTACACCACCAAGGACGATTTATTAGCCGCTGATGCTGGCTCTAGGCTCACCGGTAACTTGCTAGCCAATGACGAAGTACCGGAAGGCACTATTATTACTCAAATTACCTTGATTGACCCCACTGGTTGGCGTTTTGCCCCCACCACCACGGGTGGTACTATATTCATCCATGAAAATGGTACATATTTTAGTGTAAACCCTGATGGTACTTACACTTTAACCACTAATATTGACAATATTGGCGCGGATAATTTTGAATTTATATACACAGCCACAGATCCAGATGGCGTCACATATGATATTAGTGTAACCGTTGGTAATGACGTTGATGAAAACCTTTTTGTTGAAAACCTTCAGGCAGATTCTGCCATAGTTACAGACGTAAACACCAATACCAGCTACACCCAAGAGTTTAGTAGTTATGCTAATGATGCCAATGCTGGCAATCACCATGTAAATGGCATGCTCCTTGGCGATGGTGATGATACCCTAACTGTAAAGACAGCTACCGGCACACAAAACGACCTCAATAAAGCAGACTTTGAAGATGACACCTTCATCTATGGCGATGCCCTAAACCTGCACAAGCAAGAAGATGTGGGCAATGACATTATCAATATTGATACACTTAACGGCACCAAAATTCGCGCTGATGGCAATTTATTTAATGGCGTAGAAGGTGGCGATGATACCGTTAATGTTGAAAATATGGAATATGGTAGCATACTTGGTGATGGTTGGACTCTAAATGCTGGCACCAAGGGTGGAGATGACGTTATTAACGTAGGCACCATGAAGGGTGGCGAAATCTATGGTGAAGGTAAGGTTGTTTCCAACGCAGCAGTTGGCGGCGATGATCAAATTAATATTGATAAAATTGACCTTAGTGCCTCCGGAAATCAATCTATTGTGATTGATGGTGACTCCGGTAATGATACCGTAACTGTTGATGATATTGAAACTAATAGCGGTGATAGAGTAAACATTGACGGTGGCCTTGGTGATGACATTTTCAATTATAATAGCAATACTGACGACACCATAGTCATGCGTGGTAATGAAATATTCATTAGAGGTGAAGACCAAACCGATATTAACAATTTTGAAGGCCTTGCTTCTGGCGGAGGTAATGATTTAGTCAAACTTTACGGTAATGTTGATGATGTTGTTTCTGTTGATACTGGTGATGGATTAGACGTGCTTTTGGCCGATGCTAGTGAGCTTGGTAAAGTTATGGATATGGTGCAAGATGGCCATATTGCCAATGCAGAATTGATAGTTTTTAGTGACACTCTAAATAACCTTACCACCACTAGCACTCAAGACCTCTTTAGCAAGCTTGATGGTGTTGAGCAAGACGAAAATGGTGATATCACTGTTGATAGTTCTTGGACGCAGCAACATACCGGTAACATACCAGATGGTTATACTGCTTTTACCAATACAAACGATGATGGTGATGCCATGACCATCTTAGTTGCACAAATTCAACTTGCTAATACTTCAAGCTAGTTGATGCAATTGTAAAATACCTACACAAAACAACCCACCATTAGCATAAATTTTGCCGATGGTGGGTTTTTCATTACACAATTCATCTTGTAAAAAAATTTAAAAAAAATTATCATTGTAAATTGTGCAGGGATCTTAAATAAGATTAATGCTCTCAAAGCAGCTATGCTATGAGTTATGCAAACAAGTCTTTAACCCATTAATTTTTTAATGAGGCAAACAACATATGGATGAAAAACAATACTCAAACCAAATAGTCATTGGCATTATAGGCGGAAGTGGACTTTATGATATAGAAGGCATTGTAAATAAACAAGAAATTAATATTGATACCCCCTATGGGCCACCTTCTGATGCCATTATGCTTGGTGAAATACATGGTGCAAAAGTTGCTTTTTTAGCAAGACATGGCAAAAACCATAATTTTTTACCCTCAGAAGTACCCTACAGGGCCAATATTTACGCCATGAAAAAGCTTGGGGTAAGCCACTTATTGTCTGTATCCGCTGTGGGCTCCTTGCGCGAATACATGCCCCCTAGAGATATGGTGGTAGTTAATCAATACATAGACTACACCAAGCATAGGGCCACAACTTTTTTTGGTGAAGGCTTAGTTGCCCACGCCAGCATGGCCAAACCAACTTGTGAAAAACTTGGAGCAATTCTATATAATTGTGCCTGCTCTGTGCTTGAAGGCAGTGAACAAAAGGCTCACTTTGGCGGTACATATATATGCATGGAAGGGCCACAATTTTCAAGCTTAGCTGAGTCATTACAATACAGAGCCATGGGCGTGGATGTAATTGGCATGACCAATATGCCAGAAGCAAAACTTGCCCGTGAAGCTCAAATAGCTTACGCCCCTCTGGCCATGGTTACAGATTTTGACTGTTGGCATGGCCCTGATGATATAGTAAATGTCGAAATGCTCATTGATAACTTAAAGGCATGCGCCAACAATGCCCAAAAGATTATTGCCCTAAGCATTGCAGAAATAGCTAGAAAAAAACCTAGTTCCATTGCCCACAATTGCTTGGATACAGCGGTATTTACTCCTTATGATGTGCTGTCGCAAGAAAAAAAGGACTTACTTGACTTCTTAAAGAAACACTAATTAAATCGTGTTTCCTTAAACAATAGTATACAAAATCACTTTGTGATGTTTGCTCCGCCTAAAGACAGCACAAACTACGTAATAATTGCATTGATCAAAAAGGAACAACAATATGACTTTAAGGTACATGGAAGTTTTTCTAGCCCTAGCCCAAACCCCAAATATGCGGGATGTGGCGCATAAGATGTTTGTATCACAAGCAGCCATCTCCAGTGCCTTAAGAGAATTTGAATCAAATATAGGTGTTGAAGTTTTTGATCGCGTGGGACGCAATATAAAATTAAATGAAAAAGGTCGCCTACTTGCAAAACGTCTTGCCCCCCTATATCATCAATTGGATAACGTCCTAGCACTGCTTTCTAGCGATGAGCTTTTAGGAAAACTTTTTGTGGGAGCATCAGTTACCTTGGCCAATTGGGTTATCCCGCAGGTTTTATATGATATGAAGATTCGCTACCCCCATGTAGAGTTGGATTGTCTATCTGCCAATACTAGCGAAATTGTTCAACAAGTAGAAAGTGGGCAGCTTGATATGGGATTTGTAGAAGGAGATGTAGATGCTGTTGACCTTGTAATCACTCCCCTTGGCAGAGAGGAGTTAGTTGTTGTGACCACTGATCAAAAGTTAGCTAGTAAGCCAAGGAGCATAGAAGAGCTTATGCAATATTTTTGGCTACTTCGTGAAGCAGGTTCAGGCACAAGGGAAACTTTCTTGCGCCATATAACCCCCTTAGGTTTACGCCCCGAACAATCATTGGAGCTAGCTCACACCGATGCCATTAAGCACTTGCTCCATAATCCAAGAACATTATCTTGCCTATCACCCTTAGTAGTTGAACATGAAATACAAGATGGTTCGTTGGCAGTGGTTACAATATCCAATATGCGCTTTGACCGTATGTTCTATTGCATTGAGCGTAAGGAAAGTGGCCCAACGCCACTACGTAAAGCCCTATTTACTGAGCTACAATCCCGATTGCTGTAGCGAATTTAACAGGTATTTTTAAAAATGCGATCCATGGCTTTTAGCATGTCTTGTTGATTCACCGGTTTAGCTAAATGTAAATTTATACCGGCAGTGGCACTGGCTTTAATATCGTCTTCAAAGGCATTGGCACTTATGGCAATAATGGGTACATGGGCACCTTCTTCCATGCTCCTAATCTGCCTTGTAGCACTGAGGCCGTCCATTTCTGGCATTTGAATATCCATAAAAATTATATCATATTTTTCAGGGTTTTTAGCAAACAGTTCACAAGCAATCATGCCATTTTCTGCTTGCTCAATGCCTATACCAGTTTCTTCTAACATGGCGATAATAATTTCACGATTAATTAAAACATCATCAACTATTAGCACGGTTTTATCCTTAAAATCATAACAAGTATTAGCATCAAGGCATTTTTGTTCTTGTTCTTCTTGGATTTCGGCTTTAACCGTAAAGACAAAGATGCTACCTCCATCTGCCCCTTGCTCGTACCAAATCTTTCCACCAAGCAGCTCCACAAGCTCTTTGCAAAGCGCAAGACCAAGCCCACTTCCACCATATTTACGCGAGCTACTGCTGTCCACTTGAGTAAAAGCAAGGAATAAACCGTCAATTGCTTCAGCAGGAATACCAATACCAGAATCACTGACTCTTGCTTCAATCACAATAGATGTGCCAGTTTTATCCACAAGCGACCAAGCCACATGAATTTTACCTTGCGGAGTAAATTTTACGGCATTGCTCACAAGATTTGTTATAATTTGCATATAACGCAGTTCATCTGTATAAAAAACAGTTGGAATATTTTCATCAATGATGATGGAAAAATTAATATTTTTCTCCTGCGCTTCGGCTAAAAACATTTTATAAATTTTATCACTCACCTCATTAAGTGAAACCCGCGAAACCCTTACACTAAGGCTATCAGATTCCACCATAACCATATCAAGTATATTATTAATGAGCGATAAAAGGTTTTGTGAGGAATAGCCAATTGTACTTATATACCCCTGTAATTTATTAATATCATTTGTTTGTTCTGCCAGTTGAACCATACCCATGATAGCGTTCATGGGGGTGCGCATTTCATGGCTCATATTGGATAGAAATTGGCTTTTGGCTGCATTGGCTTTTTGAGCTGTTTGCAACATATTTTCTGATTGTTCAGTCATTTTTGCAAGGTTGTCCATCATTACATTTAGCCTATCTTCCATGATGGAAAATTCATCCATCCCCGTAATGACAATACGCTCACTCAAATCACCTGATGCAGCTTTATCCGCAAAATGATTAACTTTTTTTGTTGCTCTAGTAAAATGTCTGGCGGTGGAAATAATGGCATAAGAAATAAGAAAAAGTCCTAAAACAAACAGTACAAGCATGGGAAAGATTAAACCCGTTGCCACTTGCCCCACTTCATCAGTGTCAATCATGACTACAAGCTTCCAGTCAACATCTGCAATACTGCTAAAAAAAACACGGTATTGTTTGTTATTCCATTGCATGGAGGTTAAGCCATCATCTTCGTTAAGGATGGCTTTACCTAGTTTTAATAATTCTAGATTATCATCGGTGCTAATATTGTGATTAATGCCTCTACTTTCATCAAAAAAAGAAATAAACTTCCCCTTCTTTCCCACCAAGAAGGCCATGCCCGTATTACCAATAGCAATGGATGATGTTATCTCCCTAATGGTATTTAAGGACATATCAGCAGTGGTCACTCCCATAAGCTCCCCTTGCTCATCAAAAAAAGGGACTGAGGCCGTAACCATAGTCACCTTAGCTACTGGATCATAATATACATCAGACCAAACCACTGCCCCCTTAGATGCTGCACCTAGTTTGTACCATTCTTCTTCGTGATAATTTACCTTGTCTGCATAGTCAGGCACCCAAAATAGTTTATCATTATCTTTATATACATAAGGGCCAAAGATTTTTTTATGCTCATAAATAACATGAGGTTCAAACCAAATACCACCACCCACTGTATTTGCATTATGAGCAATTTCCTGCGTTAATATAGCTTGTAACTGCTCAAGCTTAAAATCCCTACTAGTCGTACTAGCATATATTGCTAAACTGCTAGCGACGTTAGTATTTTCACGCAATTCCGAGAAAATTTGTAAATGCGCGGCATTTAAATTTTCCAACATACGAGCATCAAACTGCGCACTTGTCTGCTGACTTACAATATAGTAAACCATTAGCATATATATTAATGTTGATAGCACCGCCATGGGCAAGACTGAAAAGATTATGCGGGCTGAAATGCTTTTAAAATTCATAATTACCTTTTTATAAGTTTTGTTCGCATATACTTTAAAGTATGTAACATAAGGCAATCTATAAGTAAAGTATTAGATTACAATTTCTTGCATCTTTTGCATCAACCTTTCTTCTATTTTTTCCTGCCCTAAATCGTAATTAGCAGATAATTATATCCTAAAGACTCCATACAATTCATTGTGCAGGGGGCTTCAGTTTGATGACAAACCCCACTTCGTGGGTTTTGCGCCGCTATTGCCAGCGAAGCTGCCAAGCGGAAAGGCACGAAAATCAATTGCTCAACGGCGCAAGTAAATTGCGCCTAGCTCTTGATTTATCGGTAAAGTGTCGTAGAGCCATCTACTATATCATGTTAGTTATCTTTACAAAATATTACAAATATGATATTATAACATTCATATGAGCGAGAAAAATTATTAATATTTTATAACGAGATGGATAATGAGTAAAAACATGTCAAAAACTAGCCGTTCCTTTTTGAGAACAAACGACAGCAAACAAAGGATTGAATTTGTATTTGGCTCGTTGAACTTGCTCATTTTCACAATTTTTTGCGTCATACTTTTATGGTTGGCCATTGGTATAATTCGTACTACCACCATTGATATTTCAAGGGATTATGCGGAGCTATACTCCATAAAAACAACTGGAAGTATCAACGCATACCTACATAGAGAGATTACGCTTATATCCAGCATTGCCAACTCCAAACTCATCATAGACTGGTTTAACGACGAGCAAGACCCCATAAAAAAAGACTTGGCCTATGCAAAAATGAAAGATTTCTTAGAAGTGCTTGATAGTAAATTGTTATACTTTGGCATAGCAAAATCTGGCCATGAATTTAGCTTTGAAATTGATACCCCTCGCGAAGATTTCAAACACAGCGCCACTCTTAACAAAGATGGAGTTGATGACGGTTGGTTTTTTGAAAGTGCCAGTTCACCTCACAATTACGTTTTAAACGTAGATATTGATAAAATAAAAAAACGTGAGATGGTTTGGGTTAATCATAAGGTTTTATCTAAAGATAATAAAGTACTTGGTGTCATTTCGACCGGATTTCCATTTGATAAAATACTAAAACGCGCTTTTGACGACTATGAACAAGCAAACATCAGAGGTGTGGTTGTTGACAGCAAAGGCCTTATTCAAACCGATAGCGTATACGAAAAAACAAAGTTTTTTGATGATAGCACACTAAAAGTTCAAGAAGTATTCCCTTGGCCTATTTTTACCCAACGCTTAAATAACTATCTAGATAGTATTAATAGATATTTTGACTTAAACGACAAACCAGTGGTGATAGAATTAATGGGCAATGCTGAGTATAGCTTTGCATCTATTACCCCCATCGCGATGACTGATTGGTCTGTTATAACGTTTTTCAATGCTGATTCATTATTTAATTTTAAAAACTTTCAGGTATTACTTTGGAGTATAGTTATTATACTTGTTATATATATAATTAGCCTAAAACTTATAACTAAAAAACTAATTTTTACTCCTCTAAACCTAATGATGCAAAGCCTTGAGCAAACAAACTTGCAGGGTAGCGGGCTTATTTATGGCCAAGAACGACAAGACGAATTTGGCAAGCTATCTCGAACCATTGGAGAATTGCGTGATAAACTAGATGCATATAATAAAGAAATGGCGCAAGCTATGGAGCAAGCCAACGCCGCCAATGAATCTAAATCAAATTTTTTAGCCAATATGAGCCATGAAATGCGCACCCCCATGAATGCTATAATTGGCATGGCAAAAATATCTCAAGATACTAATGATATAGACAAGATAAGAAATTGCATCGTAAAAATTGAAACGGCATCTGTACACTTACTTGGCGTTATTAATGATGTGCTAGACATGTCTAAAATCGAAGCTGGAAAAATTGATATACATTTAGACTGCTTTAATTTCATGCAATTATTAAATCGAATTGAAAGTGTAATTGTATTTAAAATGCGCGAAAAAGGACAACTTTTTGATGCTAGCATTGATCACAACATACCAAAATACATAATCTCTGACGAACAACGCTTAGCTCAAGTCCTAACAAATGTATTATCCAATGCCGAAAAATTCACCCCACCCAATGGGCATATCTTCTTTGGAGTACGCGTTGTAGAAAATGATGGAAAGCATTGCAATTTAGAATTTACTGTGCGCGATACTGGAATTGGGGTAAATGAAGAGCAAAAAGAACTATTATTCAAACCCTTCCAACAGGCAGATTCACAAATATCTAAGAAGTTTGGAGGCACGGGCCTTGGTTTAGCCATTTGCAAACAAATTATAAAGCTACTCAATGGGGACATCATACTTGAATCTGAGCAAGGCAAGGGAACCACTATTACCTTTAATATTCAATGCACCCTTCCAGATTCAGACGACATATCCAAACATGTGGAAATACAGCATCCAGCGGAGCATACAGCATCAGATTTTTCAGCTAAAACAATTTTATTAGTAGAAGATATTGAAATCAATCGTGAAATTGTAATAGCTTTACTTGAAAGTACTAATGTAAGCGTACACATTGCTGAAAATGGCTTACAAGCTGTTAAGATAATGCAAAAAAATCCCGATATTTATGATTTAATTTTTATGGATATTAGCATGCCGGAAATGGATGGCTATACAGCAACCATGCACATCCGCAATATGGATTCAGAAAAAGCAAAAAACATTCCTATTATTGCTATGACCGCCAATGCCTTCAAAGAAGATGTGGAAAAGTGCAAAAATGTGGGCATGAATGGGCACCTAGGCAAACCCTTGGACTTCAATGAGGTATTTGCAAAATTACGCAAATATCTAGGATAAGTTATACTAAAAACATGACAACCAGTTAAAGCAAAATAATCGCATAGTATATTAAAAAATACTTTCTATTGCAAATTAGAAAGTCGGATAATGTAGTCTTAAACGCTAACCTCCATAGCTAAGCCATGCCCACCTATAATCAACCATTGCCCTGCGTCAAGCAAGCTTAGCACAGCTTTTCTTTCTTCAGCGGCCAGCTGTTGATCACTATCCACAGAGGTTACTAAATGCGGTGCAAGCCTATTAAACTCTGCTTGGTCATCGGTAAAACCCTTAATATTAACGATAATATCACCACTAAAACATAAACGATGCTCACGCTCAATAAATACAATTTCGCCTGGCAAATGCCCGCCAATGACTTCATAAACTTCCAGGCACAAACCATCAAATTGTAAAATACCGATTTTTTCCGTTAAATCAGTATTGATTGTTTGACTACTACCCCCAATTATGCAGAGCTTTTCCATAGGTGGGGTTTTATAATGTGATAAAATTTTGCTTATACGTACATATGGAGCATGGTGGGCACTTTTTTCACGAATATTTGATCTGCCTTGCAGCTCACAAATAAAATTATCATAACTTTTTTGACTCACGTAAATATTATTAAAAACTCCCGTAAGTCCCACATGATCAATATCTGCATGAGTTAAAAGCAAGTGCTGGTGCATGTCATCAAAATTTGGGAACATATCTTTTATGATATTTAATGTTTCTCTTTGGTAGCAAGTAAATCCACCATCTATGGCTATAATTTCGGATTTAGTTTCAATTATACAAGTGTTACTACCACATGGTGGCTCAATAAGCCTAATTTTTATACCACTATTTAAATCATGTGCACTAACTCTGGCATTAAATTTATCCCCCTTAAACTTAATTAGATTTTCAGCAAATTTACCTATGGATTCAAAGACAGCATGGGGTTGGCAGTCTTTTTTTGCCAGTGTTTCCATTATGATATTAGTATCAACCAATAAATTTTGCTTTGCAACGTCATTCAAATTATTTTGCTCAGCAATTTTATTAGCAAAAGTCATATAAAAAACAGTATTATCTAAACTTAATCCTGTTTGATTATAATTAATTATTTTAACATCACAAATTTTAACTACGCTTTTGATGAATGAGGAAATATCGTCATCATTTTCTATAAACAATCCCATTCTTAAAAATTGATAATCTGTATCACTTTCTTGAGAGCTCATATAAGAAATATTAAAGCTATATTGGTTAATAAGCTCAAGTACAGGCATAAGAGAGCCACTTCTATTTTCCAGGCGAAATTCAAATAAAATAACATTGCCAGATTTTTTGTTTTCTGAGAGGTAACCTAAGGCGTGCAATTGTTCTGTGGCCGATATTATAGATTGTTCTTCACCCTCAACCTCAATAAAAAGCATACGAGAATCCACAGCTTTATTGTAGCTAATGCGTGTAATATTTAAATTTAATGATGCAAATACCTCTTCTGCTAATAAAAATACCCCGACCTTATCTGGCATTACCGCTGTAAATGTTTTTTTCATTACTATACTCACCATGAAAATTAAATATGCACCATTGAAAATTGCCATGCTTTACCAGATATTTCTGATATAAAACATTAAACAACATTCCGTGCTGTTTCATAACTATAACGTGCATGCAACATAAAAACAATTACAATATAACATACTGTTATAAAAAACTTTTCACTTAAAACGCATACAATTGCCCAAGTAACATCTTGCCCACACGTAATTTTGTTCAAGTATTCCGTTTTTCATATTGACAATTCAAACACGCCTGCTTACAATACCCTTGCTAGTATATTTTGCAAATTTTGTTCCGCGATTACTAAAATATTTCCATATTGAATACGGTAATTTACTGGCTTAGAATACTTTTGACTGAACATTATATAAGCTGAGGCTTGAAATGCAATTACAACTTTGGGGTGTACGTGGTTCTACTTCTGGCAGTTGTGTGACTTCTGCTCGCTATGGATGTAACACCTCTTGCTATGCTATAAACACAGATCCTGCACCATATATCATATTGGATGCGGGCACTGGTTTACGCAAACTTGGTGCCTGCCTAAAAGATGGTGCTAGGATTAAAGAGTGTGCTATATTTTTAACACACAGCCATTGGGATCACGTTTCAGGCATGCCATTTTTTATCCCCTTATACAGCCCCCAATGGTCAGTAACCATTTACGCCCCCGAATCCATTGGCGGTCTTACACCTGTAGACTTCATTAATTCTTTATTTTCTTCCACATTTTTCCCAGTCACTTGGGATCAACTAGCCAGTAAAAGAAAAATTGTTCCCTTAAGTGATGGGCAAGTTATTAATCTTGAGGGCGGGGTTCGCGTTTCAGCACACGCTACCAACCATGGTGGAGAAGACGTAAATGGTCTTTACGCATGCGCCTATAGGGTTGAGCGCAATAACAAAAGCATATTTTACAGCGGTGACCATGAACTAGGGCCAGACCCTGACAGCCTTGATCGGCAAAGCTCCTTCTTTAAGGGTTTGCGCGGTGCTGATATAGCTATCTTAGATTCACAATATACACTTGATAATTACGCTAAGCATCAAGGCTGGGGGCACTCATCCATTGAACAATGGCCCCCCATAGTACACGAGCTTGGGGTTAGGGTATTTATGCCCACTCACTACGACCCAAGCTATGATGATGACCTCATTGACGACATCAGCATGAAACTTATCCAAGAGGATCCACGCACTAAGGATACATTAATTATGGCCTATGAGGGCCTAACCGTAGATTGCGATGAAGACCTTAGCAGCAGTGATAGCCTGCACGTTGCTCCAGATATAGAAGACTGCAATGATTGCCAATTTTCATCAGAACTCATGGATATTCCAGATATGAGTACGGTTTTAGACCGTTTGCTACTGCGGGCTAGAAATATATCCAAAGCCGATGCTGGCACCATATATTTGCTTGAAGAGGATGAATTAGTTTTTTCATATTCGCATAACGATACCCTCTTTACCAGTGTGCAATCAGCCCGCCAGCAGTATCTAAATGCGCGTTTACCCATTGCGCCTGACTCCATAGCTGGCTATATTGCATATACTCATAAAATATTAAATATCAACGATGTACGCAATCTTCCCAAGGATGCGCCATACTCATTTAATCAAGCCTTTGACGATGCCACGGGCTATCGCACCGTATCCATTTGCGGACTACCCATTTTTTCACAACGTGGCAAACTTCTTGGTGTTATGCAAGTTATCAACGCTATGCGCGATGATACGCCAGTACCTTTTACTATTTCTGTTGAGTCTACATTACGCAAGCTTTGTCAAGCTGGTGCCCAAGGTATTGAGCAAGCCATCAATACGCGGGAAATGCTTTTGCGCTTGCTAGAAACAACGCGTATGCGCGACCCCACAGAAACAGGCCCCCACGTATTTCGTGTGGGCGCCATGGCTGCAGAATTGTATCATCACTGGGCAGAAAAACGCGGAGTTGATATTTTAGAAATATCTGACACTAAGTCGCATTTGCGCCTTGCCTCCATGCTCCATGATGTGGGTAAGGTGGGTATTTCTGACCAAATACTCAAAAAGCCAGGGCCTTTTACCTTTGAAGAGCGACAAATCATGCAAAAGCATTGCGCCATTGGTGCAGCAATCTTCAAAGATGCAAGCACTACTCTGGATAAGCTGGCTTCAAGCATTGCCATGCACCACCATCAACGCTGGGATGGCAAAGGCTATTGCGGTGCCCCCGAAGGCCCCATACTCTCCGGTGAGGACATACCTTTTGAAGCTCGCATTACTTCCATTGTGGATGTTTTTGACGCGTTATTAGCACCGCGTTGCTATAAAGCTCCCATACCGCTTGAAAAAAGCCTTGAAATTATCAAAAAAGACTCAGGCACTGCCTTTGACCCGCAAATGGTTGAGGACTTTTTAGAAATATTAGACACCATGCTTGCCATTCAAGAAAAGTACAAAGATGACCCTGCGTTGCAAGAAGAACAAGGCGAATACACATAGCTTATTGCGGCCTTAGTGCATGTGTGAAAATTAGCATAAAATGCTGACAAAATACTTTGGCGGAAAACCTTTTTTTTGAAAGAAAAGATTTTCCTGCTCCTCTCCACTCTCCATTTATGCAATTAATCACCCCTTAGTGATTTATTTTTATTAATATTTTCCAATATAAACAGATTAGTTATTAAAAATAACTATACATAATCACATACGGTATTATATTCAATCTTATAAAAAATACTAATGAGGTATATATGAAAAATATTTTTGATGCAGTAAAAAGCGGTAATATGGGTGACATAGGTGCAAACCTTAACTCCGCCCTAGGTGGTGGTACTAGTGCTATCAAAGGTGCAGCAAGTAGCATGGGTGGTGTTGGCGGACTTTTAGGGTCTGCGGCCATTGGTGGGTTGATGGGAGCATTATTTAGTGGTAAAAAAACTAAAAAAATCGCTAAAAAAGCTATGGTAGTTGGCGGTACAGCCGCAGCCGGTGCTCTGGCTTGGAATTTTTACCAAAAATGGTCACAAAGTAAGAGTGCCCCCCAACAAGCCTCACAGGCTCAAGCTCAGCCTGCGCAATATCAAGCTCCACAAACTCAAAACCAACCGGCTCAGGCTCTACCAGCTGCCGAAAGTACAGCTATTATCCTACTTGAAGCCATGGTATTTGCCGCCCGTGCCGATGGACACATTGATGATGACGAAAGACAAAATATCCACAATGCCGCTGAAGCACTATTTCCCGGACAAGGTGTGGTACATTTTCTTGATGAACTCCTGCAAAAGCCCATTGACCCCAATGCTCTAGCTGCCAAAGTACAAAATAAGGAAGAGGCTTACGACCTATATCGCCTTTCTTGCGCAGCTATTGATATTGATTCTTTTATGGAACGCAGTTATCTTGATGGCTTAGCTCAAGCCCTAGGTTTAAACGAAGCTGAAAAATCCACACTTGAACAAGAAGCCATGGCTGCCCGTGAAAATATGGGTGGATAGTTTATCACTAAAAACTGCCCTTTCCATACGGTTAGGGCAGTTTTGAAAGTGTATATAAAAACAAAGACGTATTACTTAATTATAACTAACCTTGTAGTAGCTTGCGCAATTCGGCTTGAGTAGCGTCAGCATCCTCAATAGGCACTTGGCAAGTACCAGCATTTAAATGCCCGCCACCACCATATTTTAGCATAATTTCGCCAATATTCACATCTGAAGAGCGATTTACGATGGATTTACCCACAGCAAAAACTACATTTTTCTTCTGTAAACCCCAGATAATATGCATAGACATATTGCACTCAGGATACAAGGCATAAAGGGTAAAACGATTTGTTGCCCAGATTGGATCAACATCACGCAAATCAAGCTCAATTAAATTACCATGTATAGCTGAACATTCTTTAAGCTGTTCTCTGGCTTTATCTTTATGTTCAAAATATAAGTTCACTCTTTCTTGAACATCTGCATCTTCAATAATTTCTTCAACGCTCATGCCGCTACCGCAAAAATCAATCATTTTCATCATTAGCTCATAATTACTAATGCGGAAATTGCGAAAACGTCCAAGCCCAGTGCGAGGATCCATTAAATAGTTCAATAAAACCCAATTAGTAGGTTCAAGAATTTCTTCCATAGTAAAGTCAGCCATGTCTGATTTATCCACAGCTTCCATCATATCATCTGATACATCCGCAAAACGTCCCTTACCACCAAAGTGTTCATACACAACACGCGCAGCTGATGGAGCGCTAGCATTAATAACATGGTTATTTACACTAGAAGGAGAACGTAAAGTTTCAGATAAATGGTGGTCAAAACATAGGTGTACATAAGGGCTATATGGCAGATTTGTTGTAATATCATTACTAGTTAACTCTACCCGCCCATCTTGCACATCCTTAGGGTGCACAAAAAGAATATCCCCTACCATATCCATTTTTTTGAATAATACAGCGCATACAAGTCCGTCAAAGTCACTGCGCGTAACTAATCTATACTGGGACATATTTGCCTCCGAAAAATTAAGTTTCAAATTTATAAAAAATATGTAGACGCTTCAGGCTAATGACATACCCAAGACGTCCCTTCATAATGTCCATATTATTTTATTTTGTCAAGCCTCAAAAACTTTTTAACGAGATAAAATTATACTGAAAAAACAAACAAATACAACGACAGAATGTAATAAAAATACCTTGGCAGGCTCTTTGCTCTTTTGTATAAGTGAACTATGCAAGAACATAAAAACAATACCTTCGACGCCATCATCTTAGGGGCTGGTGCCTCTGGGCTCATGTGTGCCTTAACTGCTGCCAAAAGGGGTTTGCGCACAGCCCTCATCGACCACAATACCCACGCCGGCAAAAAAATATGCATTAGCGGTGGGGGCAAGTGTAATTTTACCAACCTAAACATGGGCAGTGCCTACTACGTTGGAGCAAAAGATTTTACTCAACCAGCCCTAGATGCCTTCCAGCCTAAGACCATGCAAAGTTTTTTTATGAAGCATGGCTTACTTTGGGAAGAGCGTGAACACGGCCAACTCTTTGGCTGCCAAAGCGCGAAATTATTTGTCAAAGCCTTGGTTCAAGAATGTATACATTATAAATGCCAATTTTTTCTTGCTCATAGCATTGAAGATATCACTAAAAACAATTCTTTATTTACAGTATATTGCCAAAATGAAACCCCTAAAATACTCCAAGCTAAAAACCTTGTCTTAGCCCTTGGCTCACCAGCTTGGGCTAACATTGGTGCAAGTAGTGCTGGGCTTAATTTAGCAGCTAAATGGGGGCACACCCATCAATCATTCATGCCGGCCTTAACCTCACTACATATGCCCAAAGATTGGCCGCTGGCCGAGCTTTCTGGCATAAGCCTTAGGGTACGCATTAACACAAATGCATATCATTGCACCGATGATTTGCTTTTTACCCACAATGGACTAAGTGGGCCTGCTGCTTTGCAAGCATCTTGCCATTGGCAACAGAATACGCCTGTATATATTGACTTTTTGCCATATACTCCTTTTGTAGAATTGCTTGATGCTAAAGAGTGTGGCAAGCTTATCCCCCGCACCTTGCTTAGCCGACACATGCCCCAAAGGCTTGCGGATAAAATTTTACCCCCAGCGCATGCTAGACGAAAAATCGCAGAGCTTTCACGCAAGGTGCGCAATGATATAACAAATTGTATCCATAATTACGCGGTAACACCAGAAAGCAAAGGCCCTATACAACGCGCTGAAGCTTGCCTTGGCGGTATAAATACCAAGGAGGTTAACCCGTGGAGCATGGAAAGTGCTTTGCAAAAAAATCTCTATATTATAGGTGAATTATTAGACATTACTGGGCAACTTGGCGGGTATAATCTTCACTTTGCTTTTGCCAGTGGCCATTTAGCCGGGCTCAACATGGATAAATGCACCTAACACACTAAAATAGCAAAGTAAAAATATAATTGTGCAAAAAGTAATATTTATGCGCATGTATGCTTGGCATTTATCAGACTTTGTGCTAAAGATAACAAGGTATGAAGTCACGAAAGTGATATGAAAAATTTTACAACTTATTTAAGGAGTTTATTATGGCTGCACTTGTTATAGGTCACATGAATCCAGATACCGATAGTATCATTTCTGCCATTGCTGTTGCTGACGTTTATAGCAAACGTGGTATGGAAGCAAAAGCTGTAGCACAGGGCGCACCCACTCCCGAAACTGAGTTTGTGCTTTCAAAATTTGGTTTGAGCGCACCAGCAGTTGTTGAGGATGTTGCCGGACAAAAGCTTGTTCTTGTTGACTTTTCTGACCTTGCCCAAGCCCCTAAAGGCATTGGCGATGCAGAAATTTTGGGCATCGTTGACCACCACAAACTAGGTGATGTAACCACCCCTAACCCACTTGAAATCTGGACTTGGCCTGTAGGCTGCACTGGCACCGTTATCAAAGCCATGTACGATTTCTACGGCATTGAACTCCCTAAGGGCATTGCCGGTGGCCTTTTGTGTGCTATTCTTTCTGACACTGTTATGTTTAAATCTCCCACCTGTACTGATGCTGACAAGCAAGCTGTAGAAGCTCTTGCTAAGCTTGCAGGCGTTGGCGATGTAATGGCACTAGGTATGGAAATGTTTAAAGTAAAATCCGCTGTGGACGGTGCTTCCATGAAAGACCTTGTATTCCGCGACTATAAAGACTTTGACATGGGCGGTAAAAAAGTTGGAATCGGCCAGCTAGAAGTTGTGGATCTTAGCCTTTTAGATAAGGTTAAAGACGGTCTATTTGAAGAAATTGGCAAAGTTAAAGCCGAAGGCCGCCATAGTGTATTCTTACTACTTACAGACATCATGAAGGAAGGTTCCGAAATGCTATTCGTTTCTGATGACCCTTCAGTAATTGATAAAGCCTTTGGCGTAAAAGCAGAAGGTAAATCTGTATGGCTTGACGGCGTTATGAGCCGTAAAAAGCAAGTTGTACCTAACTTTGAAGGTGCCTTCAAATAAGTTAGAACTAAGCCTTATGCATAATCGCATGAGACAAAAAATTAAATAGTTTATAAATTAAGACTCTTACCTAAAAGTAGCGGCCTCCCCAAGTATTTGAGGAGGCCGCTTTATTTACTAAACAAAAAACTTGCACGGAGTAAAATAAATTGTTTCAGATGTTTGTCATGTTTTTTCAGTGTTGCCTAGACATCAATACGACTTTCTTGGTCAAGCCAGAAAGTCGTATTATCAAATTTTAAGTGCAAAGGTTTCAACTTTTTTTACTTTTCTTGGATTTGCTTTTAGCTTTGGCCTGAGCTTTGGATTTTAATTCATATTTTTCAAGAAGTTCTTGCGCGGCACCCATTTCTGCTTCTTTTATATTTTCGACCACTCGCCGCGCACCTAAAAAGTTTTTGCTAAAATAAGAAGTAGATAGTTCACTCACACGCACAGATTTTCGTCTACGTGGGCTATGCACAAACTTACCTTCACCCAAATATATACCGGTATGATAACCACGCCTTGGATGATAAAAAGCTACAATATCACCCACTTGCATATCCGATTCTTTTTTTACAAGTTCACCAAGTCTTGATTGCTCACGCGCTGTACGCGGCAAATTAACACCAGCATGGCTATAAACCCACTTTACAAAGCCCGAACAATCAAAACCTTGTTCACTGGTACCACCAAACTTATACTTTGTTCCCAAAGCACTCTCGGCAGTGGGTACAAGTATAGCCTTGTGGTGTTCTTGAAAATATTGAGCGTATCTTTCTTGTTTGGAAATAGAGTCTTCTACGGGAGCTTTTGTGGCACAGCCCAAAAAAATAAAAGGGCACATAAGTATCAGACAACACAAAACAAATCTATTATTCATAAACTTCATTGGTGCTTTCATGGGTTGGCAAAGTACTATCATTTTAAGGTGTTGTCAAGCATAATCTAGTTTTTTACAAGTCAAAATACAAGAAGCCCCTACACAATTGTGCAAAAGGTCTTAGACTTTGATAAATTTATATGCATTTTGTATAAAAACACCTATTCCATTTTGTTTTTTTTCCGTATATACTTCTACATACAAAACCAATTTATTTTTTATGAATAATAACCTATTCCTAGGAGCTACCATGCACCACGAAAAACAACGATACTGCATTGAGGGCACGGACTTTGATGCCGTATACAACCGTAATGAATATATAGTCCGCACCGAACTAAAAAAGTATATTGAAGAAGCTAAAGTAAATTTAAGTCCCAAGGATATTCAAGATGTATACGCCCTAACCCTTAATGAATTTCCTCCTCACTATGTACATAGAGGAACCATAGTGCTTTTCCCCAATGTGCGCCGCGCTGAAATTTTGAATCAAATTAAAAAAAATGTCCTCTTTGTGGCTAATCGCCCCAAGGACTAAGCAATACTACCTTTTACCGCAAAAATATTAAAGCAATTATTTTCCACAACATACAGTAAATAAAACCTTTACTGTTGAGGAGATCATATGCATAAGAACATGCAATTATTTTTTTTGATTATTTTTTTGACCTTGATGGGAGTAAACACCATTTGGGCACAAAATTCACATAATAAAGAGGTCAAATTGCCTCCCATGCCTGAAGGTGGTTCTGCATGTACCACTGCCATCGTAACCCCTGGTGCCAGCGCCGATGGCAGTATGTTGGTGGCACATTCAGACGATGACCACTTACAGGATCAAAGTATTGTTTTTGTAGCTGCAAGGGACTGGCCTAAAGGGAGCAAACGCGCAGTTTATGTTTCTGCTAACGCTATTGGTGAGTTACCAGAATTTAATGCTGTATTTGTCCCCCGTATTGTGGGTAGTGACCGAAGCCCTGCCTACATGCAACTGGATAAAGCTAAAAAAAGTATCCCCATAGGTTACATTCCGCAAGTAGCACATACTTATGCTTATATTGACGCTAATTATGGCATTATCAATGAGCATGGCCTTATGTTTGGTGAGTGTACCAATGGTTCATTTATAAGTAATGGCCCCAAGGCTGGTAAGCGCATGTTCTACACGGCAGAACTTTCCCGTGTCGCGCTTGAACGTTGCAAGACTGCGCGTGAGGCTGTTATTTTAATGGGTAAGCTGGTTGAAGAGTATGGTTATTATGGCACAGGGGAAA
Source organism: uncultured Desulfovibrionaceae bacterium (assembly GCA_964370305.1). GTDB lineage: Bacteria > Desulfobacterota > Desulfovibrionia > Desulfovibrionales > Desulfovibrionaceae > CAYJAD01. The sequence goes on along the minus strand of CAYJIU010000001.1, from coordinate 34,050 downwards.
CTCTGCCCGTAGCCGATGCCAAGGAAGCTTGGGTTTTTGAGGTAGCACCTTCGCCCACAGGAACTGGCGGGCTTTGGGTAGCCCAACGTGTACCTGACGGTGAGTTTTGGGTTGCGGCCAATAAATTCAGCATAAGGGATCTTATGCCTAACAATCCAGACCAGATGTGGAGTAAAAATCTTGAGTCTATTCTTGACAAAGCTAATTGGCGCTCCCCCAAGGATAAATCCAAGCCCATTGACTGGCTATCATCCGTAAGCGTTGGTGAATATAGTCATCCTTACTATGCCTTACGTAGAGTGTGGCGTGCCTATGATTTAGTAGCACCTTCGTTAAAACTATCCCCTTGGGTTGAAAACGGGCTTACACGGGCATACCCTTTTTCCATAAAACCTGACAAAAAAATAAGCTTAATGCAATTGCAAGAAATTTATGGCGATCATTATGAAGGGACAGAGTTTGACTTGACCAAGGGTGTTGCAGCTGGCCCATTTGGCTCACCAGAACGTTATTTGGGCCCCTATGACCCTAGTGGTGATGTGGGTCATCCCGATGCAAAGTTATATGGAGCATGGGAGCGTCCCATAGGCATGAGTTACACAGGCTATGTTTTCATAAATCAGGTAAAACCAGATTTACCACTAGCTCTTGGTGTTACGTTGTGGGTATCCTTAGACCGTCCAGCAGATTCTACCTTTGTGCCATTGGCAGTGGGCCCACTTCCAAAAAGTTATGAATATAACGATACCAGAAAATTTTCTTGGGATGAGGCTTGGTGGGTATACAATCTTGTGGGCAATTATGCACAATTAAAATATTCCTATATGGTTAAAGACATTGAAGCTAGGGCTCATGCGCATGAAGAAAAAGCAAGGGCCTTGCAAATAAGCTTAGAAAAAGACCTTATGGAAATAGCCAAGACTGACCCTGCACAGGCCTCAAAAATTCGTAGTGAAAAGTTTAATGATAATGCCGTTGCAACCATGGCAGATTGGCGCACACTGTTTGAAGAGCTTGTGGCAAAGTATGCCCAAGGACGCGTGAGTACACCTGATAATATGGCGCAAGCTGTTGGTTACCCACAAGAATGGTTAGATGTTACCAATTATAAAAATGGCCCAGCTAAAAGCTATGCACAGCCGCAAGGCAAGTAGTTGATGTTTAAACAATAAGATAGTCGACACTGAAAAACTATACAAAACATTGAAAATAAATTATTTTTTAGCAAAAATTGACAAATAAAATGCCAGAAATAAGGGCATGAAATGCACTTTTCTGGCATTTTTATGGTGCCAAAATACGTTTTTCACGTGACGACTAACGCAATTTTTCTGTAAGAAAAATTGCGCACGGCGTAAAATAAGCCAGAATTAACTTCTGGCGACCCCAAAGGGGTATTTGGAGCCAGTGTGCCTTTCAAAAAGTCATTGAAAAATGACTTTTTCAGCTTCGACTAAGATAGCTATTCTCGCACTTGACCTTGACCAAAGACTACAAATTTTGTGGTTGTAAGCTCAAGTACACCCATGGGCCCATAAGAATGTAACTTAGAAGTAGAAATGCCAATTTCTGCCCCAAGGCCCAATTGCCCGCCATCATTAAAACGAGTGGAGGCATTGACCGCAGTCATGGAGGCATCAACCTCACGCATAAAGCGCGTGGCATTGACATAATCATTGGTGCATATGATTTCTGTATGCTGTGAGCCATACTTGGCAATGTGTTCCATAGCGGCATCTAAATCATCAACAACACAGACTGCAAGGATAAGCGAATGAAATTCTTTACCTAAATCATCAGGTTTTTGAGCTTTCGCACTAGGCCCAAGTAGTGCTAAGGATTTCGCACAAGCCCTAAACTCCACCCCATCCTTGCCAAGCTTTGCCCCAAGCATGGGTAAAAATTCATCAGCAATATTTTTATGAATAAGTATACATTCTAAAGCATTACACACACCCGGACGCTGCACTTTGCCATTATAAGCAATGTTTAAGGCCTCATCCATATTAGCACTTTCATCAATAAATGCGTGACACACTCCAATATAATGCTTAAGCACAGGCATGGTGGCTTGTTTGGTTACTGAGCGCACTAAATCTTCACCACCTCGCGGGATAATCACATCAATATAATCTTCCATGGAGCACAGTATTGGAATAACATTTCTATCTGTTGTTTCAATTATTTGCGCCACATTAACTGGTAGCCCGGCTTGCTCTAAAGCTTGATGTAAAAGCTTTGCTAAGGCAAGGTTTGAGTGCAAAGCCTCAGAACCACCACGTAAGATTACAGCATTACCCGCTTTAAAACAAAGAATAGCCGCATCAATGGTCACATTGGGGCGTGATTCATAAATCATAGCAATAACCCCAAGCGGAATACGCATGCGCCCAACCAATAGTCCATTTGGTCTTTGCCATTGCGTAGTCATGGCCCCCACAGGGTCTGGCAATTCAGCCACATGGTGACAAGCACTAACCATTTCATCAATAATATTATCAGCTAGATATAAGCGATCAAGCCTATCTCTATCCATGCCCTTGGCCTTAGCATTTTCCATATCCTTAGCATTGGCCGCAAATATATCATTGCGTTTGCTATCTAATAAATTAGCTAAAATGCTTAGAGCTTTATTTTTTTGTGCAGGGCTTGCCCCCATGAGGGTGCGGGCGGCTTTTTTGGCTTGTTGACCTATGCGTATTATGTTTTGCTCAAATGTCGTATCCATAAAAATCACTCTTAATTATAAATGGTTAAATAGCTGCATCCAATAAAAGGTTATCGCGATGAATAACTTCTGGATAGTGGGCATTACCAAGAATGGCCGATACTTCATGTCTTTTTAGACCCATGATGCGTTTAATCTCAGTGGCGGAATAATTGGAAAGCCCAACCCCTAGGCTTTGTTGGTCATTGCCTTGCATTAAAATACGCACCAAGGCCCCTTGTTGAAAATTACCCTCAACACCAACAATTCCGCCGGGCAAAAGACTACTTCCTTTTTGCCCTAAGGCATTGGCAGCACCACTATCTATCACAATGCTACCAGAAGGATCTGACTGATAAGCAAGCCAAAATTTACGCCTAGCTATGGCATGGCTATTGGCACAAACCCATGTTCCACATTGATCGGCAGCAGTGCCAAGGCTAAATAAATTTTGTATAATATCAGCTACGCGACCGGGCAATATAACAGTGGATACGCCCAGTTGAGCCACCCGCCTAGCAGCTAAAAGCTTTGAATACATGCCACCTGACCCCACTGAAGTTTTGCCGCCACACAGGGCATTGAGGTCAAGATCATGAATAGCTTCAATGCATGGCATAATATGAGCGTTGGGATCTTGGTCAGGATTTTTGCTAAGTACGCCGTTGGCCGAGGTCAAATTTATAAATAAATCAGCCTCAATTAAATTCACAAGCAGACTTGAAAGGCAATCATTATCACCAAACTTTAATTCATGCACAGATACGGTATCATTTTCATTAACAACAGGCACAACACCCCAAGCCAAAAGCTCGGCAAATGTATTGCGAGCATTCAAAAAGCGTTGGCGTGAGCGCAAATCATCGCGGGTAAGCAATACTTGGGCTGTCATTAAATGGTGCTTGGCAAAGGCTTGGTCATAGTGCTGCATAAGCCTACTTTGACCAATGGCAGCTGCGGCTTGTTTGGCAGAAAGACCTGAAATTTCAGTAACATCATGTTTATTAAGGGCCGCCCTACCGGCAGCAACCGCACCTGATGAAACCAGTACAACTTTGCGTTTTCCCCCTTTAGATGTGGGTAAAGAACGCAAAAAAGCCAATTGACTGACTATATTATTCAAAATAGTTGCATCAATGCCTTGCGTGCCGGTAAGAACTGCACTACCGACTTTTACCACAATGCATCGTGCATCATTCAGATTTTGTTGACGTTTTTCTTGCCAATTCATACTTCCAACTCAATTGTTTTATTAATGCTGAAAGTATAACTTTGCACAATAAAAAACTATCGTCAAGTCATGAAATTTATAACACTATTCTAGTAAGCTCAAAAGCCTAGCCACACGATCAGGATCAATGCCATTGTGTGCAGCTAGTACATCCTGAGCATTGTGTTGCACTTGCTCAAGGGCCATATCTGCTTGATTATCATCTAATTGAGTGGGTTTTGGAGCTGCCATTCTTGATAAAGCCGGAGCAGCTTGCCCGATGGACATGGTATCTTGCAAGGCCACAGGCGCAGATGCAGAAGTTTGCGCAGCCACAGGGCTTGGGGTACGAAATGCCGTATGCGCAGCCATGCGATCATTGTTAAAAGAAAGCAAAGGATTAGAAATTTGCTGGGTCATGTTGAACTCCTATTAAAGTCAGCTGTGTCAAAAAAAAGGACAGTTTTTTCACTGTCCTTAAATTTATGCAATAAAAGTACCAAGCCCATGAGTAAAGCATCATGGCCAGACTAAATCGTTATATCAATAAATTTAACCTGAAAATTTTATGGCCGCTGCAATAAAATCCCTAAACAAAGGATGTGCCTTCATGGGTGTTGACTTAAATTCAGGGTGAAATTGACAACCCAAAAACCAAGGATGATCAGGCAGTTCAACAATTTCCATCAAAGAACCGTCAGGAGAAGTACCACTAAATATCATGCCCTTTGTTTGCAAAATATCTAAATAATCATTATTAAATTCATAACGATGGCGGTGGCGTTCCTTAATGGCAGTGGTTGCATAGGCAGAGTGCGCCTTAGTATCCTTAAGTAAAGTGCAGTCATAAGAGCCAAGGCGCATGGTGCCGCCCTTATCACTGTCAGTATGCCTATGTTCCTTTTTGCCAGTATTTGGGTCAACCCATTCACTCATCCAATAAATCACATTATTTTTACCTGTGGGGGCAAATTCCTCTGAATTAGCATCGTCAATATCAGCCATATGGCGCGCAAATTCAATAACCGCACATTGCATACCCAAACAAATACCAAAGAAAGGTACTTTATTTTCACGGGCATAGCGTATGGCATCAATCTTACCCTCCACCCCACGATAACCAAAACCACCGGGAACTAAAATTCCATGGCAACCTTCAAAAGCCTTGGCTGCACTATCTATATTAATATCCTCAGAATTTACATAACGAAAATCCACCTTAACCCCATTGGCAATACCAGCATGGGCTAGGGCTTCATGTAAACTCTTATAAGCTTCTTTTAATTCCACATACTTACCGACAATAGCAATGGTCACATTACCTGTTGCATTGCTACAGTCTTGAATAAGTTTTTTCCACGGGGCAAGGTTGGCATTTCTAGCGGGAAGTCGCAGCATAATTGCAACTTTTTGGTCAAAGCCTTCAGCATAAAATTTTAGCGGAACTTCATAAACATTTTGCACATCCACCGATGAAAATACTGCATCTTGATCCACATTACAAAAAAGTGCAACTTTGCGCTTTAATTCATCAGCAATGGGTTTTTCACACCGGCACAAAATGATATCCGGCTGAATTCCAATAGATAACAATTCCTTAACACTATGCTGAGTGGGCTTAGTTTTATGCTCTCCTGCCGAATGTAAATATGGCACTAAAGTCAGATGAATATTTAAACAGTTATTGCGCCCGATGTCAGATTTAAGTTGGCGTATGGCTTCAAAAAATGGTAGCCCTTCAATATCACCCACCGTACCGCCAATTTCAATAATGGCCACATCTGGTGCGTCATCGCCCTCAGCTAAAGCGCGCACTTTGCTTTTAATTTCATCGGTAATATGCGGTATAACTTGCACCGTAGCCCCAAGGTAATCGCCACGGCGTTCTTTAGCTATAACTTGATTATAAATAGCTCCGGATGTTGTATTATTTTTTCGCGACATGGGCACACCAAGGTAGCGTTCATAATGCCCAAGGTCGAGGTCGGTTTCTGCACCGTCATCGGTTACATAAACCTCACCATGTTGAAAGGGATTCATGGTACCTGGGTCAACATTAATATATGGATCAAGCTTTTGAATAGTTACTGAAAGACCGCGCGCTTGCAAAAGTGCTCCCAAAGAAGCCGCAGCCAAACCCTTACCCAAGGAAGAGAGAACACCACCGGTAACAAAGATAAATTTGGTTTTCATGCTTGTAAATCCCTTTCATATATATTGTTTTAAAAAATACACTCACGCCTCTTGCATTATATACATATTGAATACAAAAAGCTAGCATTGACCTTCATGTCAATTGCATTTATATTTGCAATCCGCCTAATGGAGGGCTCTGTATAATTATTTTCAAATACAACTTTGCTGTTAAATTTTGAAAAGTTACTCAAACAACAAAAAAAGGTCTGCAGAGCAAATGACAAAAAAATCAATCGTTTAACGGGCAAGCAAAGCTAGCCCTACTCTTGATTTTTGGTCGCATTGACTGTAGCCAATGCTCCATGAGACTCTACGCAATGAATTGCGCAAAGGTCTCCAATGGCACTGCATAATTTTTTTTAACAAAATAAAAATGCCATGCCACAAAAATGATGGTTATGGGCTTGCATTGATATATCAAAGAGGTAGTAAATATGGGCACTGTCAACACGCTAGTCATCACTGGATACGGCACAAATTCACATCTTGAAACTGCTCACACTGCACGTTTGGCTGGTTCAGACAAAGCAGATGTGGTGCATTTTTCAGATATTGTTAATGCCAAAATAAAACTTGCCGACTATCATTTCCTCATTTTTCCGGGTGGTTTTTTAGATGGTGATGACTTAGGTGCGGCCCACGCTGCAAGCATGCGCTGGCGTTATCTTGAAGATGCAAACGGAACACCTCTACTTGAGCATCTTAAAAATTTTATGGCTGAGGGCAAACTTATCCTTGGGATTTGCAATGGTTTTCAGCTAATGGTTAAACTTGGACTCTTGCCAAGCTTTGATGGTCAAAGCTTTGTGCGCCATGTTTCGCTAGGGCATAATGACTCTGCAAGATACGAAGACCGCTGGGTAACAATGCGTGTAAACCCTGATAGCCCTTGTGTTTTTACCAAGGGTCTTGAGTATGTAACTTGCCCCGTGCGCCATGGTGAAGGTAAAATAATTCCCACCGATGAAGCTTGCCTTAATCGCTTGCAAAATGAACAATTAATAGCCCTACAATATGTAGATGATAATCTTGATATTACACAAGATTACCCTGCAAATCCCAATGGTTCTCCCTTAGGTATTGCCGGACTTTGCGATCCAAGCGGACGCATGCTTGGGCTTATGCCGCATCCTGAGGCATTTCACCACGTAACCAACCATCCGGGCTGGACAAGAGGTGAAGTATCCCCTCCTGGCACATTACTTTTTGTTAATGCCATTAAGTATTTACGCAATCTATAGCCTACGTATACGAATAATTTTTACCAATTATAGCTTTTGTAAAAAACACCGTGGGTAGCCATCATTTTCAAAGCATAAAAAGCTTGACAACAAGCTTAAAAAAGTACATGTATGGGAGATGCCGCAAGGATGTTATAAATTATCTTTACCAAGTGCTTTCTCCTAAACAAAGAAAGCACTTTTTTTATGTGAGTTTTTTGAATGAAACTATCTGAAATAATAGAAGTTATTGAAAAAATAGCCCCGCCAAGTTTAGCCGCCGCATGGGATAATTGCGGTATTCAAGTAGCATCCTTAAAACAAGATATACAATGCATGGCTGTTTGCCTTGACCCAAGCCCTGATTCCATTACAGCTGCCATAAGTCAAAAATCCGAGCTTATACTTTCGCACCATCCCCTGCTCATGCAAGGGCGTTTACCGGATAAACTTGACCATTATCACCATGTATTACGCTTACTTTTCAACAATGATGTGGCTCTGTATGCAGCACACACCTCACTGGATATTAACCCCTTTGGGCCAGTGGGTTGGCTTGGGCGCGCACTTGAGCTCACAAACATGCAGGTTATTGAAGTTGTTGGTGAAATTGAAATCGGAAAAAGTGCAGGTTTTGGCCTTGTGGGTGATTTAACAAAATCCATAAGTTATGACGCTTTATTGCAAGAGCTACAAAGTCATATCCAGCTTGATACTGCAACGCTTTGTGGGCCATCGCCGCAGCAAATTAAGCGCGTTGCTTATTGCACTGGCTCTGGTTCTTCGTTTATGCAAAAAGCCCATACACTTGGCGCAGATATATTTATTACTGGCGATGTAAAATATCACAGCGCACTGGAAAGCCCAGTATGTACCCTTGATGTTGGTCATCACAGCCTTGAGGAATATATGATGCAAGAATTTAGTCGTGACCTTACAAAACTTTTACCCATTGAGATAAAATTTATACCCTCTGTATCACCCTTGCGCACTGCAAGCGTGTAAAGGTATTAACTTATTTACAATATACGCATTTGAAGGAGATTGCCATGAGCTTATATTTAAAACAAATTGAACAACTTGTTGCCTTACAAAAGGTTGATGATGCCATACATGCCGTTAAAACTGAGCTAAAACTTGCCCCACAAGAGCTAGAAAGTCTTGATGAGCGTTTTAATGTGGCCGAAGAACAACGCAATAGAGTTGTTGATAAAATCACCCACATTAAAGAGCAGCAAAAGCGTATTGGTGTAGAAATTGATGATGATACCGTGCGCATTAAAAAGAGTAAAAACAAGCTCATGCAAGTAAGCAATCAGCGTGAATATCATGCTATGATGCGTGAAATGGATAGCATGGAAAAACAAAATCGCACCCGCGAAGAAGAAAAGATAGTTTTAGTTGAAGAGCTTGAAAACCAAGAAGAAACCTTAAAAGAAATTGATGGCGACTACTTAGCCCTGAAAGCTGAGCTTGAAGTAAAGCGAGAAGGCCTACAAGAGCGCATGCAAAATGCAGAAAAAAAACTTACCGACCTGCAAACTGTTAGATCCTCCACTGGTTCCATAGTACCACAACCAGTATTTCAGCGTTATGAATTCATCCGTAGACGCTTGGAGCACCCAGTCATTGTTCCTGTAAATGCAGGCATTTGCAGTGGCTGCCACATTGCTATCCCGCCGCAAACCTTTATTGAGTTGCAACGCGGTCAACAAATTTTAAGCTGCCCCAATTGTCAGCGTCTTATTTATTGGTGCGAACATTTCACCAACCCTGATGATGTAGTGGCAGAAAAAGCAGTAGCAGAAAAAAAGATAGAAGTTGTAACCGAAGACTAAAATTTACAAGAGTCGGACGGGCCGCCGCTGCGTAATTTTTTACGGGGAGGAAAGTCCGGGCTCCATAGGGCGCAATGCTGGGTAACACCCAGGGGGGGCAACCCTCGGCAAGCGCAACAGAAAGTAAACCGCCCCATGAATATGGGGTAAGGGTGAAACGGTAGGGTAAGAGCCTACCAGTTGTCATGGCGACATGGCAAGCTAGGCAAGCCCCATTGGGAGCAAAACCAAATAGGAAAGGTGACTTGCCCGGTCAAACCTTTCGGGTAGGTTGCTTGAGGATATGAGTAATCATATCCCTAGAGGAATGGCGGTCTCTTGCTCTTGTTTTTAACAATAGCATATGACAGAACCCGGCTTATAGTCCGACTCTTGTATTATAGAAATATCTGCATAATTCATTATGCAGTTTTTCATAGAGCGTCAACGCAGTCAATGCGGCCAAAAATCAAGAGTCCTGCACACATAATTTTTTTAGAAAAGTGAAAATTTATTACAAAAGCACAAAAATAACGCTATAAAATAATTGTGCAGAATTCTTTATAGATGATAAATAAAACAGTTTGCCCTTGGGCCATCATCCTTGCTGCCGGACAAGGCTTAAGGCTTACAACTAAAACCAGTGGTAAGCCCAAGCAATTTATATTGTATCAAGACCTACCTTTATACTACCACTCAGCAAAAACCTTCAGTCGCAATGCCCGCATGCAGGGCATTGTATTTGTATTTCCAAGCGACCACCTTGAGGCTGAAAAAGCACGTCTAAATGAACTTGAGCAAAACAAAACTCTAGGCCTAAAATGGCATTGTGTTGCTGGGGGCCCACGCCGTCAAGATTCGGTATATGAAGGGCTAAAAGCCCTGCCTCCCACTTGTACCCACGCAATTATTCACGATAGCGCAAGACCATTTATGAGTGCTCAATTGGTGGAAGATATATGCTTAGCCTTAGATGCTGGACATATGGGTGTTGTGCCAGGGCTTGCCATAACCGACACCATCAAAAATGTACAAGATGAAATGATTATCCAAACCATTGATCGCTCAAATCTTTTCACTGTGCAAACCCCGCAAGGATTTGAGCGACATGCTTTAGAAAAAGCGCATATCATAAGCCAATCAAAAAACCTCGATGTCACCGACGATGCGTCCCTACTTGAATATTGTAATCATCCTGTATATATGATAAAGGGTGATGAACAAAACATTAAAATCACTGAGGCTAGACATATGCACTTATTGCAAAATCAACCCACAACTAGGCTATGCAGCGGCTTTGGCTATGATGTGCACCGTTTTGGCAAAGGTCGCCCTTTAAAACTTGGCGGCGTGCTTATGGACGGCAAGCTTGAGGTGGAAGCACATTCTGATGGTGATGTGCTTTTGCACGCACTTATGGATGCCATGCTTGGTTGTGCTGCATTAGGTGATATTGGGCAACACTTTCCAGACACTGATGCACATTTTAATAATGCGGACTCTGCTGTATTATTAAGTAATGTTTTACAAATGTTATCACAAAAACACATTAAGATAACAGGTGTTGACTTAACAATCATTACCCAAAAACCAAAAATCGGGCCGCAACGAGCAGCCATTGCAAAAAATATCGCGTATTTACTCCATATCCCCGTACAAAACATAAATGTTAAAGCAACAACTGAGGAAGGGCTCGGCTTTACAGGAAATGGAGAAGGAATTAAAGCTATTGCCCTAGTCAATGCCATTGCATACAGCTAAAAACACTGAGAGTTATTACTATTATGACAGAACAAGCTATACCAACTCAGCATTTTGATGAAAAACCATGGCTACAACAATATGATGAAGGTGTTGTGCATGAGGTTGATACTTTTAATCAACCTATCTTTGCCCTACTTGATGCCGCGGCAAGACAGCACCCTAACCGTGCGGCAATTATCTTTCAAAATACCAAGATTAATTATACGCAACTGCGTGATAAGGCAGAAGTTTTTGCATCATCATTACGCCTCATGGGCGTTAATCATGGTGATCGTGTCGCCATTATGCTCCCCAATGTACCCCAAGCTATTATCGCTTTTTGGGGTGTAATGAAGGCGGGGGCCATTGCCGTTATGACTAACCCACTTTATATGGAGTCAGAAATCATTCACCATATGCAAGATTCTGGTGCTAAGCATCTAATCATGCTGGATTTACTTTGGACGAAGATTGATCCATTGCGCGATAGACTGCCCATCGAAAACTACATCATCACTTGCATTGGCGATGCCCTATCCTTTCCCCTAAATTACCTGTACAAATTCAAGGCAAAACGCAGCAATACACATGTGGAAGTGCCTTATAATCATGAAGATATAGTGCAGTGGAAAAATATGTTCACATCCACCCATCGGTACTGTGCAAAACAACGTATCACGGCCGACACTGTGGCCATGCTACAATACACCGGAGGCACAACAGGATTGCCCAAGGGTGTCATGCTAACTCATGCTAATATTGGAACAAACTGTCAACAAATACTCAGTGTTATTAGTGAGGCTGTCAACGAGCATCATAAACTTGTGGCCCTTTTACCCTTCTTCCATGTTTATGGTTTATGCGTTGGGCTCATTATTCCTACGGCCATTATGGGTACATCCTTGCCCATGCCGCGCTACGTACCGCAAGATGTTCTAAAGCTTATTAAAAAACATAAACCAACCATCTTCCCAGGTGCACCATCAGTCTATATATCGCTTATGCAGCAAAAAAATCTATCAGATTATGATTTAAAGTGCATTAAGCTTTGTATTTCCGGCTCTGCTCCGCTACCTCAAGAGCATTTCCGTAAATTTCAAGATCTTACCGGCGCAACCATTATTGAGGGTTATGGCCTAACCGAGGCCTCACCCATCACTCATATTAACCCCTTAATATCTCATAATCAAAAGGTTGGCTCCATCGGCATGCCACTGCCTAGTACACGCGCGCGCATCGTGGATATGGAAGGTGGTTCCCTCACCCTAGCACCTGGCAAATTAGGCGAGCTTATCATCAAAGGCCCGCAAATCATGGCCGGGTACTGGAATAAAGAAGATGAAACTGCATCAGCCCTGCGCAATGGCTGGCTATATACCGGCGACCTTGGTACCATGGATGAAGAAGGATTTTTTTATATTACCGATCGCAAAAAAGATATGGTTATTGTAGGTGGCTACAATGTTTACCCACGTGAAGTGGATGAAGTTTTACTTGAACATCCAAGCATACTTGAGGCTGTGGCGGTAGGCGTTGACGATAGTGTTCGCGGTGAAAGCATAAAAGCGTTTATTGTACTGCAACCAGGCGAAAAAATGACCCGCGCTGAAGTTATGGCTTGGTGTAGAAGCAAACTTGCATCCTACAAAATTCCTCGCAGCGTAGAGTTTCGTGAGGAACTTCCCAAAACCATAGTGGGCAAGGTTTTACGTCGCGTACTCAGAGCTGAGGACGATGCTAAAAAGCAAGATGCACACCAAGGTGGTGAGGACACAGAATAATCGTACAACTCAATATTGACGCACTGCACAAGTAAAGATACACTGCGTAGGTGTAACCTTGTAACTTGCTAGAAAATTCATCGGAGGCTGCTTTGTCCCTGTATCTAAAGCTTTATTTCGACCCAGATATGGTGAATCTGCAGCCTCGGCCCGGACGGGATAAAAAAACCGATCTCTACAATCTTGGCTATGTGCAAAATGTGCAAGAAGGCCAGCTTCTAGCCGAATTTGTACCCCTTGATAGTATTCAGGAGCCAGACGCCCGTTATATTTACGAAAAATCTTCCTTCCCTATGGGGCAAAACACTTATATTGACCCCCAAAATCCCCACCGCCTTCTGGCAGAAAAGCAAGGCTATGTACTGTATAATGATGAAAAAATATTAGTAAAAGCTGTGCTTAACCTACATTCAGACATAAGCTTTCGCACCGGCAATATTACCTTTATTGGAGATACAAATATATTTGGTAATGTTCGTGCTGGATTCAATGTATATGGAGAAAATGTCATAATAAATGGCATGGTTGAAGGCGGAAATGTGCAAGCCAATCAAGACTTAGCCATCGCTGGTGGAGCTCGTGGAGGTGTTGCCAAGCGTTGCATATTAAAAGCTAAAAATACCGTACGCTTATCCTTTGCAGAAAAAATTGAAGTCAGAACAAGGGGCAATGTGTTAGTTAATAGATATGCCCTGCACTCAAACATATATGCAGGCACCAACGCCATCATCCAAGAGCATCTCATAGGGGGCAATTTACACGCACTCAAAGGTGTTTATGTGGGACAACGCCTTGGAAACAAAGCATATGTTTCAACGCGCATATTTCTTGGATATGATCCACTATTAATCCGTAAGCTTGAAAAAATTGACCAACGTATAAGTGAGCTTTCTGAAAAAATGCACCATATTAACGCAGTGGCTGGGCATTTACCACCTGACACCAATGATCTTACAAGAAAACTTGCCAATATGCGTAAAAAAACAGACGCCTACTTATTGTCACGTAATAGCGTTTGGGCAACTCTGCACGAACAGCAAGATATACTTCAACATTGTAAAGTAGTTGCCGCCGGTGAAGTTTTCCCCGGAGTAGAAATTGCCATCGGGCGTTCATTTCTCCAAGTAAATGAGCCCATGCGCTGTGTTGAGTTTTCATTACAAGATGATGAAATTATTGTTAAGCCACATATTCCAAACAGCAAGTAATATATGAATAAACCTATCCTTACCCCCGATAATGATATTGTTGTTGAGCGCAGAAATGGGCCACTTTTTATGCTTGGCCCAAGCGGTGCAGAGCGAGAGCTTGCCTGTGTAAATAACTTAAACTTTAACGGCTCCTTACCAGTCCTGCTGGGTACAGGGCTTGGGCATGCCTTAAATTTTATTCTCACCAAACACCGTGGGCCCATTGCCATTATAGATAAAGAGTTAGAAATTCAGACATTAACCAATATTATAGCTCAGCTCAAACCAGACCAGCAAAAAAGAATTACCCTAATCAGTACAGACGATCTTAGCGAAGTATCACGCTTACTTACCGTCTGGCAAAGTGAGCATGATTTTTTACCCTTTCAAGCCGTTATTCATCCATTTTATATGCGCCTTGACCGAGCATGGTATGGTGAAGTGCGTAAAAATGTTGAAGCAAGTCAAAGTTTTGATTTTTGGAGCAAGGCACGAAAGCCTCGTTTTATCAATAAAATGCCGCGAGTATTACTTATTACCAGTAAATATTTCCTCATGGGCGAAGTAGCCCATGCTTGCAAAAGACTTGGCATTGAGCATGAATTACTCACCGTACCAGATGAATGTATGGCCACCAATGAATTTGTGGAAAACCTACTCTCAGCGGTGATAAAATTTCAACCAGATTGCCTACTTACCCTCAATCATTTGGGGGTAGATAGAGAGGGGGTACTCATTGCATTACTGGAAAAATTACAACTACCGCTGGCTTCATGGTTTGTGGATAACCCCCATTTGGTATTACACTTGTACAACAAATTAAAAAGCCCTTGGGTTAGCATCTTCACTTGGGATTTTGACAATATTAGTTCATTGCAAGACATGGGTTTTAATAATGTTTTTTATTTACCCCTTGGCACAAACCCAACCCATTTTAAACCCAATACTTATGGCCAAAATAAATGGAAAAGCCAAGTTTCTTTTGTGGGTAACTCCATGCATTATAAGGTTATTAAACGATTAGAAAAAGAACCTCTACCTCAAAATATATTGCAGCACTTTTACGAAATAGCTGAAAATTTTGACCAAAGCCCTCAACACTCTGTAGCTAAATTTATGGAGCAGCATTATCCAAAAGCCTATACCTACTACACGGAGCTTGATAATAATGAACAACGCCTTGCCTTTGAAACTGCCGTCACTTGGGAAGCCACGCGCCGCTATAGAGCAAGGTGCGTGGAAAAAACCCTAGAATTTAACCCCTTATTGGTGGGGGATGATGGATGGGATTTTATTTTTTCAGAAAAGCAAGGGCAATATACCCTACACAAAGAACTTAATTATTACAATGAACTACATGCATTTTATCCCACATCAGATATAAACTTCAACTGCACAAGCAAGCAGATGAAAGGGGCTGTAAATCAGCGTATATTTGACGTTCCAGCTTGCAATGCCTTTGTGCTGACTGATTGGCGCGAACAAATGGATAATTTATTTGAGCCCAAGACTGAAATTATATCCTACAAAGACTTGGAAGAAATACCCGAATTAATAAAATTTTATCTAGATCACCCCACTGAGCGTACACGTATAACCACTGCCGCAAGAAAAAGAGTTTTAGCCGAACACACTTGGGATCATCGCCTAAAAACCTTGCTGGAAAATATGCAACAAGTATATGGAATAAAAGATAAATGAAGCCCATATTAGTCTTACAAATGCAGCGCATGGGCGACATTATTTTAAGCTTTCCCTTGCTTGGGGCATTGCAAAAAATGAATCCCGCCAATCCCATTTGGACGGTGGCTGAACCACATTTTTTTACTGACCTTTTACAATTTTCACCACAGACAACATTTTTCCCACCTGAAGCCGCCCCACAGCTACAACATGTTGAATTTCAAACAGTTATAAACCTTAGCCACCGTGAGGATGCGGCGCGCCTTGCCGGATCTTTGCGCGCTGAGCACTATTATGGCGCGCATAGCACCGCAGATTATAGTGCTATTGATGGTGATTGGGCATTATATCGCGCAAGTATTGTACACAACAACAGGTATAACCTTTTTCACTGGAGTGATTTACAAATACTTGACCATAGCACCACTCCCCTAAGCATTATGGCTAGCGGCACAAAAACCTCCGGCAATAAAGCTAAAATTGGTATTTTTATGGGGGCTAGTGAACAAGAAAAACGTCCCACTCCACAATTTTTTGCAAACCTTGCTAAAATACTTGTGCGTAAGCATTATCAGCCCATATTTCTTGGAGGCCCCAATGATGTGCAATTGGGCAATGAAGCTGAGCAGTTATCCGGCATCAAGCATGCCTCACTTTGCGGTCAACTTTCACTAGCACAGTTTGCCCACGTCCTGCGCGAATTAAGTTTATTTATCACCCCAGATACAGGCCCCATGCACTTAGCCACTTGGCTTAAAACGCCCACATTAAACATATCGGTAGGGCCAGTTAACCCATGGGAAACGGGGCCGACATTTGCAAACCACCATATTATACAGCCCAATTTAGCATGCACAGGTTGCTGGCAAGCTTGCCAACGCACCCCCTGCCAACAAAAGTTACATGCTGGGCGCGTGGCCCTCATTGCTCAATGTATTTTAGAAGACCAAAAACGTCTTGCAAACCTTGAAATAAACGATATGCGTATCTATCGCACGGGGCGTGATCAGCGCGGTCTATATAAGCTCATCCCCATAAATCAAAGTTTTGAAAGTCCACGACATTTAATGGCTTGTTTTTGGCAAGATTGGTTCTGGCACAAATTCAATAAAGGCCCAGTACCACACACAAGCTTTGAAAAATTAAATATTTATCCGCATATAGTGCATGGCTTACGCACGGCAATCATAAACCTTGGGCACGAGCTTCAAAAGCATTTAAAAAATGTATATAAGGGTAAAGAAAGTAAACTTAGCCAAGATTTTTGGCAAAAGCTTCCTAAGCCCATACGTCCATTTACTAGTCATATACATTTATTTTTACAAAATAAAAATTATTCGCGTGAAGCATGGGATGAAGTGTTACAAAGCATTGAAGCCTTAAGCGATGTGCTAAGGCAATAAAATCTAAAAGCCATCCACAAAGCAGTGCAAACGACCTGAAACTTTAAACTTTCTTGCTGATTTAAGCCTATTGCAAAAACACGTTTTTAAACAGTAATTCGTAAGCAGCAAAAAAATTAATGCAATATTTGCTGTTTTTTATAGGCCGCATAAGCCTCGCGCATGGCTATATATGGATCTACCGCAACCTCCTTGGTATCGGCATATAGATCAAGCACAGGCCCAAGGTCATTAAAGCGTAAACCACCAGCAACCATAGATACTTCTAGCGGAGTTGCAAAATAAAATGTGGGATCAAGGGCAAAGTTAGCTACGGTACCAAAAGTTCCTCGCACCGAGCTTGGCCCGATAATAGGCCAAACAAGGTATGGGCCAGTACCAAAACCCCACACCCCAAAGGTTTGATCCATATCTTCACCAGATGGGTCAAGGGGAACAATAGTTTTCTTATGCTTAGCCACATCAATAAAACCACCTAAACCAACGGTAGTATTAATAAAAAACTTACCAAACTCAGCCCCTGCGGCCAGTGGCCTACCTTGTAAAAGGGAGCTTACAAAGCGTACTGGAAAAAGTACATTATGAAAAAAGTTGCTCAATCCAGAGCGCACAGGTTCAGGCACAACATAGGAATAGCCTTGATGCATGGGGCGCGCAATATACATGTAAAATATATCATTAAAACCAAACCAAAATCTATTCCATGGTTCAAATGGATCAGTAATCATCTGCACCGGAGCATTTTCATAATCATCAAGACTATCATCTTCACTTAAGCTTGCACTTTGCTCAAGTTCCTGAATAACTGGTGATTCTTGTAACCTACCCCTCTCATAGCCACTCATGGCCGCATCTACGTTAATAGTTGCTGCATGCGCTTGCATGGCAAAAGGGATAAGTCCAGCAAAAAAACATATTATCACGAAGCTATAAATCTTTTTCATGCATCTTACTCCTCAAAGCAGTTGCCCGCTCTCTAATACGTGCCGTTAGTTCTTCTGGGCTTGCTTTGGATAATATATCTCCAAATTGCGTCCTATAGTTTTTAACCAAGCTAATACCCTCAATTAACACATCATACACACGCCACTTACCTGCTTTTAAAAGCATCCGATAAGATACGGGAATTTTTTGATTATTTTGCATGGCCACCATAGTGCGTACTTCGACCCTACTTCCACTTTTATTACTAATCTCACCTGCATAGATAACATTTTCCCCATTGTAACCATCAACGCGATCAAGATAGGTGCTAAAAAGCAAATCGGCAAAGGCTTGCTCAAAGGCTTTTTGTTGCTCAGGTGTAAAGTTTTTCCAGCGCTGGCCAACAGTGCGCATAGAAAATTCTGCAAAATCAAAAATAATATATACTTCGCGCTCAATCTCTTTATTTAATGACTGTCTTGTTTGTGTATCCTTATATCCTGGATTTTTTATATAATCCATTATGCGTGTTACGGATAATTTCAAAGCATCACGAGCACTTGATTTAGCTTCACCTTCACCAGCAAAGCTTGGGCTTGCTAAAAAAATACATAGCAATAATGCCCATGCGTAAGAGTAAAAAGCACGCATTATACACCTCCAAAAGCGTATTTACTGATAAGCGACTCCAAATCTACTGCCGATTCAGTGTCTGTAATCTCCTCACCGGGCGCAAGAAAAATACCAGAACCACCGGGGGACAAGCTAATATACTTATCGCCAATAAGTCCACTTGTCTTTATAGACGCAATCGTATCATCTGTAAACTTTAATCTATCATCAAGTGATAGCGTAATAATAGCCTGAGAATGTTCAGCATCAAGGTCAATCAATGCCACTCTGCCCACTTGGACACCAGCTACCTCAACACTAGCTCCCACCCGCAAACCAGAGGCGGATGTAAACCTTGCTTGCAGCTCATAGCCATCGGAGCCAAAAACTTCCATACGCCCTAGTTTCACAGTCAAATAGGCTGTACATAAAAGGCCCACCAAAACAAAGACACCTACTATAACTTCTTTTTTCATATTCATAACACACCCTAATTCTTTATTATTCTTGCATCCATTTTTCCAAAGCCGCACTAACCTGTGCATCTTGTGCCTCAAAGGCCGCATCTGCACTTTGCATGGGTTTTCGCTCAAGAAATGCCTGCAAAAATTTATCCTCTGTGTTTTTAAGTTCCGCCAAAGAACCGGAAAAAATTGCCTGTCCTTCATGTAAAACCAGCACATAATCGGCAATACGCTCAAGGCTATTTAAGTCATGACTAACCACAACCATGGTCATGGCTGGAAAATTCTTCTTCATGGCTAAAAGTAGCCCATCCATTTGTGCAGCCGTGATAGGATCAAGACCGGATGTGGGCTCATCACAAAAAAGTAAGGGTGGCTCAACAATAATAGCTCGCGCAAGCCCTGCTCTTTTGCGCATCCCACCAGAAAGCTGGCCCGGATAATAATTGGCAAAATCCTCAAGCCCCACCAAACGCAAAGCCCTAAGCACGGCACTGTTTATCACGTCATCAGCTAATTTTGTATGCTCACGTATAGGTAGGGCCACATTATCCAATAAACTCAAAGCCCCAAGTAGCGCACCATCTTGAAACAGCATCCCCATGCGCCGGCGCATACGCCGAAACTCTCTTGTAGATAATGCAAAAAAGTCAGTTTCACCCAATAAAATTTTGCCACTAATGGGGCGCGATAGCCCCACAATATGCCGCAAAAGTGTGGATTTGCCGCTACCAGAACAGCCCAAAATAACAGAAATTTTACCAGCGGGCAGCGTGGCATTAAGGTTTTGCAACACACTATGCCCATCATAGCCCACGCTACAATCTTTTAATGTAATAGTGTATGATTGCATAATGTTATCCTACTATAAGAGTTGATATCGCCTTTCTGAAAAGCGCGTGGAAATGCGTTTTTCAGCATCGACTATAATAATATAGACGTAAGCACATAGTCTGCCACCAAAATAAGCACACATGCAATTACCACAGCCGAAGTTGTGGCATTACCCACCGCCGCAGGGCCCACACTATCGCGCCTCAAATGCGTATAATAGCCTTGATGACAACATACAGTATTAACTAATATGGCGAAAATTAAGGATTTTGAGAAACCACCCACAACATCCGCCATAACCACATTACTTTCAATACCATAAAAGTACGCGCCAGCATTAATGCCAAGCATAAGCACACCGGTTAAATATCCACCAATAATACCAATTACATCAAAAACTGCCGTAAGTAATGGAAATGAAATCAAGGAGGCCAAAAGACGCGGGCTTACCAAGTAACCAATGGGCTCTATATCCATGACTTCAAGGGCGTCCACTTGGTCTGAAATACGCATGACACCAATTTCTGCCGTCATGGCCGAACCAGCCCGACCGGTGAGCATTATGGCAGTAAGCACTGGGCCAAGCTCACGAATAAGCGTAAGTGAAACGGCAGCCCCCAACAAACCAGTGGAACCAAACTTAACTAAGGTATAATACCCCTGCAAGCCCAAAACCATACCACAAAATATCCCAATTAAAAGAATGAGAAAGAGTGACTTTGCCCCAATAATATGAATTTGTTCGCGCGTTTTATAAAATAAATGCGATACGTTAAACATATGTCGCAATGATGCAAGCAAGAAAAGTAACATGCTACCCATGCTGGCTAGCATATTGAGTGACTTATTACCCACATTGGCACATACATTAACCAAAAAATTCAGCATTTATTGTACCGCTTTTTTACCGCGTTGTAATGGTTCCCCAAGCTTCATATCAACCATAGTTTTGCGCAAATCTTGGGCTTGCTCAGCACTTCCGCGCATCATCACCAAGACTTTATAAAATTTACCGGCCTTTTCCATCTTTGTACGCAAGCCTCTGCCTTCCAAACGTTCACGCAAGCGATCAACAGAGGCATCGTCTGTAAAAGTAGCTACTTGGAATACATAGTCAAAGACCACCGGTTCCGGTTTAGGAGCAGGTACGTCTTCAAATACTGGCACCGGAGCAGGGTTTTGTTTACTTTGTTCAGGCAAAGCTTGCTCTGCTGCACTTGGCACAGTCAAAACTAAAGCCGGCACAGTGGCATCTTGCTCTTGCGCACCTTTATCTTTAAGTAATGTTGCATAATCTAGCTCTTCTTTAGGCATGACCTTATCTTCAGGCTGGCTAGCTTTGGGTGTGCCAGCTTCAGCGGTATTTGCATCATCACTAGCTGCTGACTTTTTTTCTTCGCCATCAGACATCAGGGTTGCAAATTGCGGCAAATGAGCTTCTGGATTATCACCTCGCCCCACAATTACCCCCATCACAAAGGCCATACAAACACAACCAAGCAAAACCACACAAAAAGTTGTTACGGTGGAAAAGCTTAAGGTTAAGGTCAATGATTTCTTGCTAGAAGCCTCAGCATCGCCCTTGCCGCCCTTGGCCTGCGCGGGATTATTTTTAGTATTTTGTGCCATACACTTCCTACATAGTTTCAGGTGCAGATACACCAAGTAAACCCAAGCCCCCCGCCAAGACTTGACCCACAGCACGCAAAAGCACGAGCCTTGCCTTAGTTAAGGCCATATCTTCTTCTTGCACCACATGCTGCCTTGCATAGTAACTATGCAAAAGTCCAGCCACCTCTGATAGATAACTTCCAATATGATGGGCAGACAAATTACTTGCCGCAAACTCCACCACATCAGAAAACCGCGCCGCCATGCGCACAAGAGCTAGGTCATCGGCATGGGTTAACGCTTTTAAGTCATCCAAATGAGTAGATTTGTCTAAAGTAATATTCTTTTCTGCTGCTCTACGTAAGATGGCACAAATCCGCGCATGAGCGTATTGCACATAATATACGGGGTTATCCATACTACGCTGCTTCACCAGTTCAAGATCAAAATCAAGGGGGCTATCGCTCTTACGTGATAAAAACATGAAGCGCGCCGCATCAACGCCCACCTCTTTAACCACATCGGCCAAGGTTTCAAAGGTGCCAGCTCTGGTGGACATGCTTATATTTTGCCCATTTTTCAAAAGATTTACCAATTGAATAAGCACTACGTCAAAGTCACTCTGTTCCCGCCCCATGGCTGCAATAACGGCGCGCATCCTTGGAATATATCCATGATGATCTGCACCCCACACGTCAATGACATAGTCAAAACCACGGGCAAATTTATTATTATGGTACGCTATGTCTGAAGCAAAATACGTCAGCGCGCCGGTGGACTTTTTAAGTACGCGGTCTTTATCATCGCCAAACTTGGTGGTTTCAAACCAAAGGGCCCCATCCTTTTCATAACTAAGCCCAGCCGCCTTTAACTTTTCAAAACTTTCTTCAACGGCACCTTCAGCCACTAGGGATTTCTCAGAAAACCAAACATCATGCCCCACTCGAAAATCAAC
Organism: uncultured Desulfovibrionaceae bacterium; assembly: GCA_964370305.1. Lineage (GTDB taxonomy): Bacteria > Desulfobacterota > Desulfovibrionia > Desulfovibrionales > Desulfovibrionaceae > CAYJAD01. The sequence goes on along the minus strand of CAYJIU010000001.1, from coordinate 11,700 downwards.
TAAATCTTGCTTAATGCCATCCAAAATACTCTGCATGGCGTATTGATAACAAATATCCTTGGCTTTGGCATCTGGTAGCTCAAGTAAATTTTCTTCTTTTGTAAGAACTTCGTTTGCAATATCAATGATATAGTCACCACGATAGTATTGCTCAGGCCACTCCACCGATAAATTTTTAAGCTCTCGTGCACGCAACCAGACAGAAAGGCCCAAGATATTCATCTGTAAACCCACGTCATTTATATAATATTCTGTTTGCACATCATAAGAACAAAAACGCAGAATCCTAGCAAGGCTATCGCCAACGGCGGCACCGCGCCCATGCCCAATATGCAAAGGGCCAGTAGGGTTGGCAGAAACAAATTCCAGCAAAACCCTCTTGCCTTGCCCAAGTTTGCTTTTTCCATAATTTACGCCTTGGGCCTCCATTTCTAAAATAGAGTTGTGCCAAACATCACGGCTAAGAGTGAGATTCAAAAACCCAGGGCCAGCCACACTAACCTCATCTACAAAGGGCAATGCTTTTATGGGGTCAAGTAGCTTTTCAGCCAAGACCCTAGGGGCCATTTTTGCCTCACGAGCTAAGACCATGGCCACATTCAGCGCGAAGTCACCACCATGCTTTGTGTCACGCGGCGGCTCAACCACCACTTTTTCAGTCCACACTAGACCCATCTGCTCAACAATATTTTGTAAGGCTTGACGTATTTGTACAGCTTTCATAACTACCCAATATATTTAAGACCATGCCTTGATTTGCTCAAGATTTTGCAGCGTCTCAGTTTTAATATCTTCATTGGTTAAAGGTGCAAGGCAAGGAGCAACCATTTTTGTAAGCACAGCCTTTGGCCCCACTTCCAAAAAGTGGCGTATACCATCTTGCCATTGATTTTGCATACTTGCTATCCACTGCACAGATGAAGTCATTTGTTCCACCATGCATTGACGTAAACTATCAGCATCATTAACAGCTTTACCGTGAACATTACAATACACGGCAAAACGCGGTTTTTGCCAATGGGCCTTTTTTAAGCTTGGGGCAAGCTCAACAGAAGCTTCTTGCATAAGCGGGCTATGAAAAGCACCGCTAACCTTTAACATAAGTCCGCGCCCTTTATGTTCTTTAACTAGACCAACCATATGATCAACAGCAACATGGTGCCCGCTAACCACAAATTGAGCCGGCGTGTTATAGTTGGCAATGCGTAGAAATTCCCCACTGTCTTTTAGACTAGTATTTACAAGGGTATCCACAGTTTCTAAATCAAGCTTTACAATGGCCGCCATAGCCCCAATACCACTTGGGTCTGCCTCAGCCATGAGTCGACCGCGCAAGCTCACAAGCTCAAGCACAGATTCAACGCTCAATGCCCCAGAAGCAGCCAAACAAGCGTATTCACCAAGGCTATGCCCAGCTGTAGCCATAGGGGTACAACGCCCAGCCAAAGTTTGCCATAAATTTAAATTAACCACAGTGAGCGCCGGTTGCAGAGCGCGAGTGTCAGCCATGGCGGTATCATCACCATCCCAGTATATTTCGCGCAGCGGTAGATTGCTAATGCGCTCGGCCTTTTTCCACAATTGCATGGCTTCACTGGAGCTTTCAGCAATATCTCGTCCCATACCAAGTTCTTGTGAACCTTGGCCGGGAAAAAGCAGTGCAAGGTTAGACATACTATCTCCATCCATTGATATTATCTCCATAAAATATACAAATATTTGAAAGGTTGCAAGTAATGAATAGGCAATATAAAATTAAAGCCCACGTGATTGCGTGCGTGATTGCGAATATGGTCAAAGATGTTTAGTGACAAGTATATGTTTTTTTGATAGCATGCCTGCGTATTATTCCTCTAACCCTCACAGGAAGTGAAAGTATGTCAAATCTGCACTATAAGCGCGTGTTGCTAAAACTAAGTGGCGAAGCTCTTGCTGGAGAACAAAAAAGCGGCATAGATCCTGAAACTGTTTCCAAAATTTGCCAAGAAATTGGCGACGTAGTTAAACTTGGGTTAGAGGTAGCTCTGGTTATTGGCGGAGGGAATATTTTCCGTGGTCTTTCCGCCTCTGCCAAGGGAATGGAGCGTTCTTCCGCGGACTATATGGGCATGCTTGCAACAGTTTTAAACGCCTTAGCAGTACAAGATGTATTAGAAAAACAAGGATTTCCCACGCGCGTACTTTCTGCTATTACCATGCAAGAAGTTTGTGAACCATTCATAAGACGTAGAGCTTTAAGGCATTTAGACCATGGGCGCGTAGTCATCTGCGCCGCCGGTACCGGTAATCCATACTTTACTACCGATACCGCCGCCGCCTTGCGCGGTATGGAATTGCAATGCAATGCCATCATTAAAGCCACCAAGGTAGACGGGGTTTATGACAAAGACCCCATGAAACATAGCGACGCAGTAAAATACAAAAAAGTTAGCTTTGACGAGGCCTTAGCCAAACATCTCGGGGTAATGGATGCAACTGCCATAGCCCTTGCACAAGAAAATAATGTCCCCATACTGGTTTGCAAGATGTTTAATGGAGATATTGGCCGTATTGTTTGTGGAGAAGAGGTGGGGACGATTGTTTGTAATAACCCTTAGAGCATGGGTTAAAAAGTTGATGATTTTTTATATAGTAAATATTTCTCAAATTTGGAGGAGTTATGGATAAAGACGATATTTTGCTAGATACCGAAGACCGTATGATGAAGGCTGTTAGCAATATGGATAAAGATTTTGCTAAGTTGCGCACTGGACGTGCCAGTACTTCTTTGGTGGATGATATCAAAGTAGATTATTATGGAACACCAACGCCCATCAATCAATTGGCGTCTGTGTCAATACCCGATAGTCGTAGCATTACCATTCAACCTTGGGATAAGGGTGCCTTTGCTCTAGTAGAAAAAGCTATCTTAAAGTCTGACCTAGGCTTAACCCCCATAAATGATGGAAAAATTATTCGTATATCCATACCAGCTTTGACCGAAGAACGCCGCAAGGAGTTAGTCAAAGTTTCGCGTAAATATAATGAAGATGCAAAAATTGCTGTGCGCAATGTACGCCGTGATGCCAATGAAAGTTTGAAAAAATTGGAAAAAGATAAAAGTATTTCCGAAGATGATTTGAAAAAATCTATGGATGAAGTACAAAAACTTACCGATAAGTACGTAGCTGAAGCTGACAAAAAATGTCAGGAAAAAGAAAAGGAAATCATGGATATATAGTAATTTTCCCCATAGATAATCTAATTGTATCAAATCAGTTTTTTGATCAGATTATGGGGGAAGATTTCATTTATCTTAAAAAGCTAATTTTTCTTGCATTGCCTTCTAAACGCATTGCTTGACTTTGTGTTTTTGAGATTTATGTGCAAAGAATTAGTATTTTTTTAATATTAACTATTGAAATAATATATGACTGAAAAACTACCAAGGCACATTGCCATTATCATGGATGGTAATGGACGTTGGGCGCAACAGCGCGGGCTTTTGCGTACCGATGGTCATAGGGCTGGAGCTGATGCTGTGCGTAAGATTGTGACTGAATGTCGCAAGCTTGGCATAGAACACCTCACTCTGTACACATTTTCACAAGAAAATTGGCAACGGCCTAAGGATGAAATAAGCACATTATTTTCCCTTTTGGTAGAATTTTTGGGTAAAGAAGTGCCTTTAATGATTGAAAAAGGCATTAGTCTTAACGTGTTAGGTGACATTGACGCCTTGCCTTTGGCTGCGCGCACAGCTCTTATGCATGGCATAAAACGTACGGCACCAAGTCATGATAACCCTACGCAAATGCAACTGAATTTAGCTTTGAATTATGGCGGACGGCATGAAATTTTACGTGCTGTACGGCTCATGATGGCTGAGGGCATAGCAGCCAACAATGTGGATGAGAATGAGTTTCGTAAATACTTATATACCAAGGATATGCCAGACCCAGACCTTGTTATACGCACTAGTGGAGAGATACGCATAAGTAATTATTTACTTTTTCAAAGTGCGTATAGTGAATTTTATTTTTGTGATGCATTATGGCCTGATTTTGGCCCTGAGCATCTACACTTGGCATTACAAAGTTACGCTAGCCGTAGCCGTCGTTTTGGCAAAACACAGGAGCAACTTTAGTGACAACTGCCTTCCCTGATTGTGGTAAACGCATTATGACTAGCATTGTTTTTGCAAGCATTGTTGGGGCTGCTCTGTGGTTTCGCGGAGTCTTTTTACTTGCGGTCGTACTTGTAGTTAGTGCTATATCCTTGTGGGAGTTTTACTCTCTTTTTTGGGGTAAGGCCGGACGTATACGCACTCGAATTTGCGGCGTATTACTTGGCTGGGGTATGCTTTGCCTTACTTGGATGGATCGCACCCACGACGCCCTAGTATTTTTAGGAGCCGGCTTTATTTTAACGGCTTTAAGTTTTTTATTTCGCATAGATGTTGTTGATGAAGAGGATGACTTTGCACCCGGTAGTATATTTATGGTGGGCCTTGCCTATGTGCCATTATTATTATTGCCCACAGTATATTTAACTTCTACTAAACTTTTATTTGTAATTTGTGCAGTTATAGCCTCTGACGTTTGTGCTTACTTTGTAGGTTCACGTTATGGACACCATAAACTTTGGCCTAGGGTAAGCCCCAATAAAAGCTCTGAAGGTTCACTAGGTTCCTTAATAGGATGTGTGCTTACTTGTGTTATTTTAGGGCTTTTGCTAGGTGTTGCTCCTTGGTGGGCCTTTGCTTTGCTTGGGGTATTGTTAAACGCCTTTGCTCAGCTTGGAGACCTTTTTGAATCTGCCTTAAAGCGCGCCGTAGATGTTAAAGACTCTAGTAAACTTCTCCCCGGGCATGGGGGATGCCTTGATCGACTTGACAGTGTACTTTTTACTATGCCCGTTTTTGCTGTTGTGGACCAATGGTATAAATTCTTTTAGTATTTGGTAATTTTATGACCTGTAATTGGCCTACACAGCTAGGAAAAATCAACTATATCTCCGCTCCCCCCTCGGAACAATGGGTGCGCGAAAAACGTAAAATAGTTATTCTTGGGAGCACTGGCTCCATTGGGAGTAATGCCTTACGTATTATCGGGCTTCATCCCGGCCATTTTGATGTTGTAGCACTTGCAGGGGCACGCAATGTGACCTTGCTTGCAGAGCAAGCCACACGCTTTAAGCCTCGCTATCTTGCTGTATACGACGTTGCTTCACGTGATGTTTTGCATAAATTATTACCCAGAGACTATAAGCCAGAAATATCCTATGGCACCGAAGGCTATACTCATCTTGCATCGCTTGATGAAGCAAATACCGTGCTCTCGGCCCAAGTAGGTGCCGCTGGCTTGCGCGGAACCATTGCCGCAGCCCTTAGTGGTAAAGTCATTTGCCTTGCTAACAAAGAATCATTAGTGCTTGCTGGAGATTTAATCCGCAAAATTTGTCGGCACAGTGGTGCTAGTATCCTACCTGTGGACTCAGAGCATAATGCCATTTTTCAGCTCCTTGCCGGACGTGCTGAACAGCATGTAAAGCGTATTATTCTAACAGCTTCAGGTGGAGCTTTTCTTGGTTATAGTCTTGATGCCCTACAAAGTGTAACTAGCAAACAAGCCCTTGAACACCCTACTTGGGCCATGGGTTCTAAAATAACCATCGACTCCGCAACTCTTATGAATAAAGGCCTTGAGCTTATTGAAGCCATGCACCTTTTTGGTGTGAATGATGATTTTTTGCAAGTGGTGGTACATCCCCAATCTATTTTACATTCCTTGGTTGAGTTTGTAGATAATTCTTTTACAGCTCATCTTGGCTGTGCTGATATGCGCACGCCCATTGGGCACTGCCTTTTATGGCCTCAAGTATTTAATGTGGGGGTTAAGGAATTAGACCTTATTGCTCAAGGGAACTTGACCTTTTTAAAACCGGATATACATTCTTTCCCATGCCTTGATTTAGCCATGCGGGCCATGCGTGAGCGTGGCGGGCAATGTATTGTCTTAAATGCAGCTAATGAAGCGGCAGTTAGTTTGTTTTTAGATGGGCGCATATCCTTTGTAGATATTGCCCCTTTGATAGAAGTAGTAATGAATGGCCATAAGGCTAATATTGGCAGTCCTTTCAGTTTGTCGCATGCGTCGGTAAATGATAGTCTTCATACGCAGACGGCACTTGCTGTGAGTGCGATTTTTGAATTGGATGCCGTAGCTCGCAGCAAGGTATATACCTTAGTTGGCGTAGAGGAAAATTTGTGATTATAAGTATAATATCTGTTCTTCTTGTCCTTGGTGGACTTATTTTCTTTCATGAACTTGGTCACTTTTTAGTAGCCCGTGCTTTTGGCATGGGTGTGACCACATTTTCACTAGGCTTTGGCCCAAAAATTTGGAAGCGCACCATAGGCAAGACTGAGTATTGCCTTTCTGCCATTCCCCTTGGGGGCTATTGCGCCTTGGTGGGTGAAGATGACGAAAGTGACACGCCAGAAGGCTTTGAGCGTAAGGAATATTTCTCACTTCGTCCGGCTTGGCAGCGTTTATTGGTGGTTTTAGCTGGGCCAATATTTAATATTGTGTTGGCTTGGGTTTTATGTGTTGGTCTTGCCTATGGTTATGGCCAAGCATACCTTATGCCGTCTATTGGTGCCGTACAAGAAAACAGCCCTGCCGCCGCCGCTGGCATCATGGCGGGCGATATCGTTTTAAGTGTGGATGACAAGCCCATTGAAGATTGGGTCAACATGGCAAAAGCCATTGATGCAAGCCAAGGTAACCCTATGAACGTGCGTGTAGATCGCGCAGGAGTTGTGAAAGAAATTACTGTAAGTGCTAAATCTTCCATGCAAAAAAATATTTTTGGTGAAGATAAAAAAACTTGGGTAATGGGGGTTAGAGCTTCAGGTGAAACTGCCCATAAAGAGATTGGTTTTTTTGACTCCTTCGGCGTTGGAGCACAACGCACTTGGGATATGCTTGAACTCACTTGGACTGGCTTTGTAAAATTATTTCAACGTGTTGTGCCAATGGATCAAGTGGGCGGCCCCATTATGATTGCGCAAGTGGTTGGGCAACAGGCCGCAGAAGGTCTTGGTAGTGTTTTAGCCATCGCTGCACTTATTAGCATTAACTTGGGAATATTAAACCTTTTGCCCATTCCAGCCTTGGATGGTGGGCATATTGTATTCTTTTTGTTGGAAATGATTTTTCGCCGCCCCGTCCCTACCCAGGTACGAGCTGTGAGCAGTCAGGTGGGATTTTTCTTGCTCATTGGATTGATGATTTTTGCCACTTATAATGACATTTTACGTATTTTTAAGGGTGGCTAGTGCTTACTTGTGTCTTAAATGCTGCTGAAGGAGAGCTGAATATTATATTAGGCTCAGCCGAGGGCATTATATGCGCTCAGCATTGGACTACCTCGGCTAAGGGCTCTATTAAAGGTGCAGAAGTATTAACTCCTTCACTGTCAGCCCTGTTTTCCACAATAAAATATAAGCCCAGCGATGTACAACGCTGGGCTTGTGTGCATGGGCCTGGTAGCTTTACGGGTATTCGTTTGGTGTTAGGTACGGTGGCTGCCATAAGGCGCGTAACTCACGCTCAAAATGCTAGTATTGACTTTTTACAAGCCTTAGCCCTTGACGGATATATGCTGGCTCAAAATATATCGGGTATAATTGAGGATAATAAAGGGCAAATTTTAGTTTTAACCCATGCACGCCGTAATATGGTGCATTGTCAACATTTTAGCCAAGAATCCACACCAAAACCACTTCACGCTGCAACATTATGCACACTTGAGGATGCAATCAAAGACTTGCAGACCTTGCCAAGCAATTCATTAGTGCTTGGTAGCGGCCTTGAGCGCAATCTGGATGCCATTACTCCGGCATTAACTCAGAATATATTCACCATTAAGCATCAAAATCCCTCAGCCAAAGCTTTATGGCAGCTGGCAACGCAAGCAGAATATCATAGTAATGATATTGAACCACTTTACATCCGCCCTTGTGATGCGGTGGAAAATCTTGATAGCATTGCTAAAAAACAAGGTATGGAGCCATCTCATGCTCATGCCCGTATGCAAGAGTTATTGCAGCAAAATAATTATTAATTTCCCTACATGCGCCTTGTGGACAGTGGCTCCATGGATTTAAGTAGCTTGGCAAGCTCCTCCTCATCCTTAGTGCTGGTTACTGTTTGCACATGCGGCTTGGGCATAGGTTGAACTTTGTGCACCACTTTGGGTATGAGGTTGGATGCTGGCTTCATTTTTGGTGCTTCTTCCTTTAATAGCTGAAAGGACGTACCATCTTGTACTTGCTCTACATGTTGTGCAACTTGTATCACTTGTGGATGTACGGCAATGAGACTGGCAGAACGCAAGGCTAGAGCTATGCCGTCTGAGGGGCGGCAATCAATTCTATAAACGCTGCCTTCTCTATAAACAAGGATGTCAGCGTAGAATGTGCCCTTCTCAAACTTATGTATTTCTAATCCCTTAACACTTGCGCCCACTGCATCTAACATGGATAATGTTAAATCGTGGGTGAGTGGACGGGGCATATTTTGTTGGCTTAAAGCCAGTGAAATGCTCATGGCCTCCATAGCCCCCACCCATATGGATAATGTTTTTTTACATTCAATAGATTTTAGCAAAACAATTGTGGCCTTAGAAGAACTATCAATACTTAAACCTGCAACTTGCATAATAATCATATATTACCTACGTATTCGCCAAGTAGAGTATGCTTTTTGGCGTCAATGATGTTGGTAGAAATTAAAAGCCCATCTTGGCCTACATTGTGTGCTAAGGCAACGTTTACCGTAACTCCATGTGGGTCACGCCCTTGCCACCACACATGACCATGTGGGGCATCTGTAGCTTTTTTACTTAAATTTTCCAATAAAATTGTGCAGGTTTCACCCACGCGTTTTTCAAGCCATACTTGCCCTACTTTTTCTTGTATGGCTTGTAATTTAGCAAGACGTTCTAGCTGTACATCTTGCGGTATTTTAAGCGGCATTAATGATGCACTGGTACCTGGTCGGTCAGAATAGCAAAAGGAGAAACTGGCCCTAAAGCCCACCTGCTCAAGTAAGGAGCAAGTTTGCAAAAAATCATCTTCACTTTCACCGGGAAAACCCACAATAATATCTGTTGAAAAACTAATATCTTTGCGTTCTGCCTTTAATTCATTAACTATATCCAAAAATTTTTGGCGCGTATACTGACGCTTCATTTGTGCAAGTATGTGGTCTGAACCAGCTTGCATGGGCAAATGTATGTGTGGGCAGAGCACCTCAAGCTTTGCAAAGGCTTGTATGGTGTCTTTAGCAAAATCCTTAGGATGTGGAGTCATGAACCGTAAACGCTCAAGACCATTTAAGTCTGCAATTTTATAAAGTAAATCCGCAAAACTTGTGCCGTCTCCAGCGTCATCTTGCCCAAAGGAATTCACATTTTGCCCAAGTAAACATAATTCCTTAGTGCCGTTTGCAAGCAATGCTTTGCACTCATCAAGTATGGACTTGGTGGCGCGTGATTTTTGCCTACCGCGAGTATAAGGTACAATGCAATAAGCGCAAAAATTATCACAACCTTGCATAATATTTACATATGCAACTGTTGGAGCTTTGCCATCTTCTAAAGCTAGACCACGCTCAGGATAGCTTTTTGAAAAATCAATAAGGGAAATTTTAACTTCCGGCTCAGCTAACACTTGCTCTATGGCTAAGGGTACATCTTTAAGGCCATCGGTACCACTAACTATGCGCACCATGGGAAAACGCTCAAAAAAACTTGTGCCCAACTGTTGGGCCACACAGCCAGCCACAATCACAAAAGCATGCGGATTTTTACGGCTTTCATGGCGTATCCTGTTAAGTGTAGCATATACTTTTTGCTCTGGTTTTTCACGTACCGAGCAAGTATTAACTATAATGACTGTGGCTGCATCCAGAGGGGCTTTGGTAAATCCCCGTTTTTCAAGGTCAAGCCCAAGCCAATCAGAATCATTAAAATTCATCTGACAGCCAAAGGTCATAATGTGATATGTCTTTTGCATTTATTGTTCTATCTTTTCGTCATCATCAAGCAGCATGGCCGCCGTTTCATCATCTATATCAAGAGTATCAATTTTATCTTCAAGCCATTCTAGCACTGCCCTTGCTGTGTGATAATTCAAAACAATACGCGAATGTACATGTCGGGTGATGGTGCGCACTTCATCATCAAATGGGGCCATTTCATGGCCAAGGCTGCCGTCAGGGGCAATGATGCGCTCAGAAAATGTGGGCATTTTATCGCTTTCAGTATAAAAATTAAGTTCAATTTCACCTTGAGGATTAATGCCTCCCCATACCCCATGCGCGAAGTTGAGCCGTAAATCGGGGTCACTTTCATACTCATAACGGATACGGTTTGGGAATTTACTATCTTGACTCATCATGACTCCTTTTATTATAACTGTGCTAAAGCATTATATTAATATATTATATTAGATAGCTTGCAACGGATCCAGTATCTAGCTCAGGATTATGTCTGCGCCCTTCGTTGCGCTCATGCATACGCAAAACTCCGTCGGCGTGAACGTTTTGATCAAGTAAACTTTCCTGCGATGCCACGACCATTTCAGCCCCCATAAGGTTAACGTCCTCAGTCATAGCTGTAAATGGAGGACTAATATAAATCATCTGTCGCCGTGGGTCGGCGCGATGTTCTATTTGGTATATGGTATCGTAAGTTTTCATATTATGCTCTTGGTTATGCATACCGAATGTGTACGGGGTTAGTAAAGCTTTATTCTGGATTAAATTTTAAAATTTGCTTGCCTTCATTTAGCTATAAATATATTAAGACTTTTGCACAATTCATTGTGCTGAGTCTTTTAGAGCGTTGACGTAAGTACAATGCGACCAAAAATCAAGAGTAGGCGGAGCTTTGCTTCGCCGTTAAATGATTGATTTTTGTGTATTTTGTCCTGCACAAATAAATTTATCGCAAAAGCACAAAAATAAAGTTAAAAAATAATTGTGCAGGCCCCTTATATTAGGGTGGCTGAGGTGGCATTAATGCAGTAAATGTATTAATGAAGTTATTTAACATTTAATTGTCTAAAACGAGGGAATCATGTTGAAAAAACTAGGATTATTATTTGCTATGTGCCTTTTAAGTGTAGCTTTTGCCTCCGTAGCATTTGCTGAAATTACTGTTGTTGCTCCAGAAAAAGCTGCTAAAGCAGTGGGCCCTTACTCTCACGGCATTGTGGCCAACGGCTTTGTATTTGTATCTGGTCAGCTCCCCATGGACTCCAAGGGTGTTATGGCTAATGGCATTGAAGCCCAAACCAAGCAATCCCTTGAAAATGTTAAAACTGTGCTTGAAGCCGCAGGCTCCAGCATGAGCAAAGTTGTTAAAGTAACAGTATTTATGCAAGACTTAAACGAATTTGCAAAAATGAACAAAGTATATGGCACTTTTTTTAGCGGCAACTACCCTGCTCGCGCCACTGTGCAAGCTGCACGTATTCCCAAGGACGCCTTGGTTGAAATCGAAGTTATTGCAGTAAAATAATATAAAAATATATTTCACATGAAAAAGCCTCCGTACAATATGTGCGGAGGCTTGAGAGTGCTGACAAAGTCAGCACGACCGATAAATCAAGAGCAGGCGCAATTTACTTGCGCCGTTAAGCGATTGATT